>JACQDI010000819.1 GCA_016201195.1 Acidobacteriota bacterium
CTCCAGCCGGGAGGAACCATCTACTTGCAGGCCGAGCTGCCCCCCGAGTCCGTCTGGGCGAGCCTGCCTGTCCCCATGCGCCACGCCATCCGCGAGCGCGGCTTGCGGCTGTTTGTGCTCGACGCCGCGCGGATCGCGCGCGAGTCGGCCAGCCGTGCCGAGCTGCAAATCCGCATGCAGGGCATCGCTCTGTTGGGCGCCTTCCTGCGCTTGACGCCCTTCCGCGAGCGCGCCGGCCTGAGCGAAGAACAGATGTTCGCCTCCCTGGACAAGGTGCTCGAGGAATACTTCGGCAAGCAGGGGGCCAAGGTCGTCGCCGAGAACCTGGCGGTGGCCCGCCGCGGCTTCAGCGAGGTGGCGGAGGTCACGCCGTCGCCGGAAGAGCCGCAAATCGCCGCCGGCACATTGCCGGAGTGGCATTGGCAGGCCCCTTGCATCCCCTCCAACGGCTCCGTGGTCGCCCCGCATTTTTGCGAGCGCGTGGTGGGCAGCTACGCGCGCGGGCGCGAGGACGAGATCGAAGCCGACGTCTATACTGCCCGCAGCCTGATGCCCGCCTCCAGCGCCGTCTACCGCAGTTTCCGCCATCTCGCTCCGGACATTCCCCGGTTGATTGCGGAAAATTGCGTCGGCTGCATGGAGTGCGTCAACCAGTGCCCGGACACGGCCATCCTGGCGAAAGTGGCGGAGCCGGCCGTGCTCGACGAGGACCTGCTGAAGATCGAGCGCCCGGATCTGCGCGCGAGACTCCGCGAGCAATTCGCCGTCACCACCAAGTACCACCAGCTTTTCGCCAAGCGCGGCGAGACCGGGGGCCTGTTCGGGATCTTTATCGATCCGGACAAGTGCAAGGGTTGCGGGGAATGCGTGACTGCCTGCGGCACGCACAAGGCGCTCGAAATGGTTCCCAAGCTGGACGTGGACCTGGCCCATTACGATGTGGCCATGGATCTCTACCACCACCTGCCCGAAACGCCGGCCCGCTTTGTGAACGAGAAAGCTCTTGGCGACATGATGCTGGCCGGCCGCTCGCTGCTCTACACGGGCGGCGGCGGCTCCTGCATGGGCTGCGGGGAGGGCACAGCGCTGCGCCTGATGCTCGCCGCCACCGGCTTCGTCTACGGCGCGGACTCCATGGGCATCGTCGCCGCCACCGGGTGCAATTCCGTCTTCGGCTCCACCTACCCGTTCAACCCGTTCAAGGTGCCCTGGACCAACTCGCTGTTCGAGAACTCGCCCGCCGACGCCCTCGGCATCCGCCTGCGGTGGGACCAGGAGGGCCACCCCGAGCGCCGCCTGTGGGTGGTCGGTGGCGACGGGGCGCTCTATGACATCGGCTTCCAGTCGCTGTCCCGCATGCTCATGACCGGACTGGATATTAAGGTATTAGTGCTGGATACACAGGTTTACTCCAACACCGGCGGCCAGGCCTCGACCGCGACCTTTACCGCGCAGAACGCGAAGATGTCGGCGATCGGCAAGGCCCGCGGGGGCAAACGCGAGAAGCGCAAGGAGCTGGCGCAGATCGCCATGATGCACCCCGGCGTGTTCGTCGCCCAGACCACGCCGGCGCTGCTCAATCACTTCTACCGCTCGGTGATGGAGGCCAACGCCTTCCCCGGCCCGGCAGTGGTCATCTGCTACGCGGCCTGCATGCCCGAGCACGGCATCCCTGGCGATCAGGGCGTGACCCATTCCAAGATGGCGGTCGACTCCCGCGCGTTCCCGGTTTTGATCTACGACCCGCGCAAGGGAGAGCGCTTCCGCGAGTGCCTCAGCCTGCAAGGCAACCCCGCGGTGAAGGACGACTGGTTCAAGAATCCGAAGACCGGAACGCCGCTGGATTTCGTCACCTTCGCCCGCACCGAAGGCCGCTTCGCGCGCCATTTCAACGGCGGCGGAGAGCCGGACGAGTCCCTCCAGCTCGCCCAGCAGGACCGGCTGGCGAACTGGCGCCACTTGCAGGAGCTGGCCGGGCTGCGGTGAAGCAGTAGGCAGTAGCGCCTTCCTTCAAGCGTCGTCGCCGGAGATCACGGCGGCAATTTTCAATTGTTCCCGGCATAAACTTACTCGACACACAAAGCCACCACTCACTACCGTTTGAAAGGGGGTTCTTGGAAACGGGCGGTGAATAACCGGCACCGCGCCTAAATCTACCAATGAAACCCAAGACGATGGAGGAAGGCAAGGCGGCCCTGGAAAACTTCACGCGCACCATGAAGGCACTCTTCCGCGTGCCGAAATCGGAGGTATGGGAAGCGGAGCGCAAGCCCTCAAACCGGAGGAGAATACCGAAAATCCGTTAACTGCCTTTACTTCTTAGGCGGAGGTGGTGGCGGTTGCGGAGGCTGGGGAGGTGGCGGAGGCGGCTGCTTTATCGGAGGCCAATCGCCTTTCGCTTTGTCAATTCTGCTCATGCAGTTGTCGGGCTCTGATTGTATTGGGCATATACATGTTCAGTCCATTTCTCGAGCAGACTTGGATTGTAGGGTGCTTCAGTAGTACCCAATTCTGATGCATCTCTGCTGCGCCTCACTAGCTCCCCTAAAACCTCTTCAGCATCATCCTCGTCCCAATGGTCCCAGAGATGATCGTAGTCTGCCGCTAACTGATTCCATGTGTAATGCAGTTTGGCCATTGTTGCCGCGGCTTTGTCCAGACCTACGGCAATCGAGTAGGCGATCAGCACGGCAACAACACCTGACATGACTAGGGGAATCCAACTGGGCGATTGTGCTGCCAGAGTCGCGGCAGCCCCAGATGAAAGGAAGAACGATACTCCAGTGATGATTTGCTTGCGCTTGGTGTTGCGACTGGCGAGATCCCCGAAATAAAGGGACCTCACCTCGGCCTTGACCAAGCTCTCCCAAACACGGGTTCGCTGATGTTCAGTGAGCATCTACTCGGCTCCCACTTTCATTCTACCGCGTTTACCACGTCCCTGGCGTTGCCGTCAACCCATGCTCGTTTTGTCCATCAGCCCGTGGCCCAGGTAGCAAAGCTTGGCCTCACTGCCCGTGCTCTTGCGGAGCAGCCGAACGGTAGGATCCCCGGTTTGCCTCGCCGTAGGCTCAGGCTCGTCCCGCATTGGAAACAACTCGTCGTTCAGGCTCATCATGCATTGGACAATTCTGGTAGTGTGATGAGCGCACTGCCACAATTCTAGGTCAGCTTTTTCTGGTTCTGTTGCGCTATAATCGACCTTTTTTCGGGAGGATTGCTTGATGCGTTTCGCGACGATTCTCGCTGCGGCAGGACTGGCCCTGGCTCAAAGCCCGGAGTACCACGGAGTAGCCACCGCTAAGCAAATCATGGCCGGCATCCAGAAGCCGGCCATGGACAGCCTGGCCGCGATGAACAAGGCCGGCGGCCCCAAGGACGAAAAGGAATGGGCGCTCGCCGAACAGCAGGCCGCCGTGCTGGCCGAAACAGCCCAGCTCCTGCTGATGGGAAGCCGGCCGAAGGATCAGGACGTCTGGATCAAGAGCAGCCAGAAGCTCAACGCGACGGCCGGCGACTCGGTCAAGGCCGCCCAGGCCAAGGACCTCACCGCCTGGCAGGCCTCGCTAAACGGCATGGGCGGAGCGTGCCGGAGCTGCCACAACGTCCACAGGAAGAAAAAGGACGGCACCCAGTAGGGCGGCCCAGGGCCGCAGCCGGCCCCCGCCGGCTCTGCCCCTATTTGACGATCCGGCCAAACAATTGTCCGCCGGCGTCTTTGTGTTTCCAGGTGCCCACGTACTGGTCTCCATAGAACAGCACCCGCGCGGTGTAGGTCCCCAGGCCCGGAATCGTCAGGTCGGTCAGCTCCACCACCGGCGTGTCGCCCGCCCACTCCACCGGCAGCGGCATCGGCACCGTCACGTCGCGCGAGCCATATTGCACCCGCGCCTGGAACAGCCACAGGTTTCCCCCGATCTTCGACACCTTCTCGATGGTGTATTTGTCGTCCCGCAGTTTCGCGTCCTTCCCCATCGTGAAGTGCCCCTCGAGCGTCGCCCCGCTCAACGACTCCGCAAACCGCTTCTCCAGCTCTGCCCGGCTCGTGTCCGCCTTCTTCGAGCAGCCCATCACCAGCAGCACCAGCGCCGCTACAATCGCTCGTTTTCCCATTGCATCATCTCCGTCGCCACCAGCAGTGCCATCGCCCCGCCCCTCGCGTCCGGCCCCAGGATCGCCGGCCGCTCCAGATAGGCCCGCAAGCTCTTCTGTTTCCCGGTCGAGGCGCAAACATCGACCAGGTCCCCGTTGGCCGCCACCCGCGTGCGGATCGCATACCACGCCCGCTCAATCAACGGCGCATATGCCGCTCGCTCCAGCCACCCCGACCGCACCCCCCGGATCATCGCGAATGCGATCATCGAGGTCGCCGTCAGCTCCCGGTAGCTCTCCGGGTGGTCGATCACCTGGTGCCACGCCCCCGTCGGATCTTGATGACGCGCCAGGGCCTCCATATGCGACCGAAATGCCCGCAACATCTCACCACGCCCGGGATGATCCGCCGGCAGCTCGCTTAAGCTCAGCGCCAGCCCCAGCGCCGGGAACCCGTTGCCCCTGCCCCACGCCGCCTCATCGAGCGGCGAGTGCCGGTAGAGCCCGTCCGGCCGCAGGTCCAGCTTCTGCATCGACTTCAGATACCGCACGCACCCGTCAAAATCCTTCGCCCACGCCAGCAGCGCGCACCCCATAAACACCGCATCGCTCATCTCGTTGTGATCTGTCCGGGACACCCGATCCGCCGCCGCTCTCACCAATTCCGTATACCGCTCTTTCCCCGTAACCCTCCCCAACTCCCCAAACACCAAATACCCGGCCAGGTAGGGTAAGCCTCCGCCTTGCCCCGCGGGCGCTTTCAACCACGGCTCTATGATCTTTTCTACATCCGCCACCTCCCCCAACCGGATCCTCCCTATCAAAGCGACCGCCGGAATGTAGCTCATCTCCTTCATCTCGTGCCCATACACGGCACTCAACTGCCGCGCCACCTCCCCCGCCGCCCGCCCCAACCTCCGTTGCATCTCCCGTCGCGCCGGCGAAGGCCCCAGCTCTTTGAGCGCTCCCTGCAAGTCCTCCGCCACGATCGCCGGAATCGTCGCCACGCCTCCCAACGCCTTCACCAACTCCTCGCCACCGCCGCGTGCCACCACTAGGTCCGGCGCATGCATCCCAATCCACCGCCACAAGTACATCGCCTCGTTGCGATACGCCTCCCCAGGCGGCGGGTACCCCGTCCCTGGTTCCACCAGCGCCGCCGACACCGCAAACCTCTCCCGCAACCCCCGAGCCTCCGGCGCCCCGTAAAACCACCTCACCGCCTCCCCAGCACTTCCTCCCACCACCAGCACCCGCGTCGTCCGCGTGTGGTAATCCAAGTCCTCCTTCGTAATCCAGCACTCCATCGGCGTGCCATCCGCCCGCACCCCCAGCGCCGACCGAATCATCCCCGATGGCTGGGCAAACACCACCCCCACCCAAATCACAGTGACCCAACCCGCCCGAATCACCCTTTGCGTCTTTGCCTCCTTTGCGTCTTTGCGTGAACCGATTCTATATTGGTCAAATGCGAAAAGCCACTCTGCTCCTCCTCCTGGCCGTCCCACTATTCGCCCAGGACTGGCCCCAGTTCCTGGGCCCCACCCGCGACGGCGTCTACCCCGCCGCACTCTTGTGGCCCACATCCGGCCACCCTGCACTCTGGAAAAAGGACGTTGGCCAAGGCTTCGCCGCCCCGGTAGTCTCGAATGGCCACCTCATCCTTTTCCACCGCATCGCCAACAAGGAAACCGTCGACTGCCTCGACGCCTCCACCGGCCGCCGCCTCTGGTCGTTCGACTACCCCACAAATTACCGCGACGACTTCGGCTTCGACGAAGGTCCCCGCGCCGCTCCGGCCATCTCCGGCAATCGCGTCTACACCTTCGGCGCCGAAGGCCTTCTCCACTGACTCGACTTCGCCACCGGCAAGAAGCTGTGGAGCGCAGACACCCATCGCCAGTTCGGCGTCCGCAAAGGATTCTTCGGCGCCGCCTGTTCTCCCCTGGTCGAAGGCAACGCCGTGTTAGTCAATGTCGGCGGCACAAACGGCGCCGGCATCGTCGCCTTCGACAAGGAAACCGGCAAAGTTCTCTGGATCGCCACCAACGACGAAGCCAGCTACTCGGCCCCAACGGTGGCCACCATCGCCGGCGCCCGCCACGCCTTGTTTTTCACCCGCGCCGGCCTGGTCGACCTCGACCCCGCCAACGGCAAAGTGCGCTTTCAATTTCCCTGGCGTTCTCGCAACCAGGCCTCGGTCAACGCCGCCACGCCGCTCGTCGTCGGCGACCTCGTCTTCCTCTCCGCCAGCTACGAAACCGGCGCCGTCGTCCTTCAACTCACCGCCGGCCAGCCCAAGAAGCTTTGGTCCTCCGACGATGCCCTCTCCAACCACTACGCAACCGCCGTCCACCGGGACGGGTTCCTCTACGGCTTCCACGGCCGCCAGGAATACGGCCAAAGCCTCCGCTGCATCGACCTGAAGACCGGCAAGGTCCAATGGTCCCAGGACGGATTCGGCGCTGGCACAGTAACCCTTGCCGGCGATCAGCTCCTGATCCTCCGCGAAAACGGCGAACTCCTCCTCGCCCCCGCCTCCCCCAAACCATTCCGCCCCCTCTCCCGCGCCCAAGTCCTTCCAGCCACCGTCCGCTCTTACCCCGCCCTCGCCGGCGCCCGCCTCTACGCCCGCAACGAAAGGACCCTTGTGTGCCTCGGGCTGGGCAAGTGATACATATTGGCATAACTGTGCCATGCTCCACGCATGGCCACCCGGACAACCTTGAAGCGCTACCCCAAGTCCAAGGTTTGCGTGGTCGTGATGTCGAATGTGGAGTCTGCTCTTGGATGAAAAAGCGCCGGCTGCCGATCGATGATCCTGTGTATTCTGACTCCTGACTGCCTGTCTCCTTGAACTACCGTGCCGCTAAGCGCTTCGGTTCCACGGTCAGCGTCAGCGCCATCGCCGCCCAACTGCTCCCCGCCGACGAGATCCACTGATCGTGCCCGTGAGGGAACCCGCTTTCGAAGTACGGTTGGAAGCCCATGGCGCGAGTTTTCACGTGCCAGGAACCATCGGGGAGCTGGGTCTTCAGCAGAAACCTGGCCCCTTGCTGGTACGTAGTGTCGCGCGTGGGCACGCCGGCCCCCTGGTGCAGCGCCACCAGCGCCTGTCCCGTGGCATAAGCGTCGCTCTCGAGTGTCGGAAGCTGAGCCCACCCGCCGTCGGTCCGCTGTTCCGCCAGGAGCTGCTTTGCCCGTTTCTGAAGGTCGGCTTGACCGGCCTTGCTCCAGCCCAAGCCCAGGAGCTGAAACGCTCTTTCCTCCGTCGTCCTGGGAACCGCGGAAAGCAGCCATGCCCGCGCGAG
>JACQDI010000820.1 GCA_016201195.1 Acidobacteriota bacterium
CCACGAGGAGGAGAATATGAAAACAACCGGGTGCGAGAGGGTCCAGTTGGGGTTGAGGATTCAGTCTTGAGGCGGACCGCCGGCGGACGCCGATGAAGGCAGATAGGGCCGCCGCAGCGCCGGTGGTGGTGCTGGTGGAAAGTGGCGCGCCGGTTGGGAGTGACGTTTCCTCCCAACCTTACGGCGGAAATCCTGGCGCCTCGCGATGAACGGTGAGCGGTGAACCGATGAAGAAGCGGCTTGGCATTACCGGGAAGCTGGTGTTGAGTTCGGCCTGCATCTTTGTGGGCCTGGGGCTGGCGGTCACCTGGTATTCGGCTTTCCAATTCCGGTCCTTGCTCTACCGGGAAATGGTCTTCCGCGTGGAGGCACAGTCGTTGAGCTGGATCGAAGCCAACACCGCGCAGATCATCTTAAGCCCGGATCCTCCGACGCTGGAGCGGCTGATGAGCGAACTGCGCCAGCGCCGGGGATTTGCCTATGTGATCCTGTCGGACGCGGGAAAAAAGCAACTGGCTTTAAGCGGAGCCCCCGCCGGCCTGGCCGAGGAGCGCCCGGCTCAGAAGATCAGCGGCATTCGCAGCCGCCTGACCCAGATGGTCGACGCCCAACGCCGCCGCTACTTCGAGGTGGCGACGCTGATTCCCAAGGCCGGGACCGGCCTGAACCCGGATCTGAGCGCCGCCTTCGGGGTAGTGTCCGGAGACCAGATCCTGGGCGAGGTCCGTGTGGGCGTTGACCAGGCGGAGCTAGGCCGCAGCCTGGGCGTGTTCCTGCCCCTGAACGTGCTGCTGTTCGGGGCCCTGGTGCTGCTGGCGCTCGCGGTGAATGTCTTCCTGGCCCGGCGGATGGTCACCCCCATTGCCGGCATGGCCCGGGTCGCCAACCAGATCGCCGCCGGGAACCTTTCCGAACGGGTCCAGCAGGGTATCGAGCTGCACGACGAAGTAGGCGAACTGGCGCGCGACTTCAACAGCATGGCCGACCGGCTGGCCGAAAACCGGGCAGAAGTGGAAAGACTCTACGCGGACCTCGAGGAGAAGGTGCGCGAGCGCACACGCGAGCTGGAAGAGGCCAACGTGCGGCTCCAGGAGCTGGACCAGTTGAAATCCCGCTTTCTCTCTACTGTTTCGCACGAGCTGCGCAGCCCGCTCACCTCGATCAAGGCGTTCGCCGAAATCCTTCTCGACGAGCCACAGTCTGATCCGGAGACGCGGGTGCGGTTCCTGGAGATCATCGACAAGGAGACCGACCGGCTCTCCCGCCTCATCTCCGACCTGCTGAACCTGGCCAAGATCGAGAGCGGCCGCGTAAGCTGGCGGATGCGAGAGGCGGACCTGCGCCGGATCATCGCCGACGCGGCCAACGCCGTGGCGTCGCTTGCCGCCGAGAGGGGTGTGGCCATCGACCAGGTTCAGTCGGAAGCGCAGTGGGTGATGGTGGATGCGGACCGCATCCAGCAGGTGGTGATGAACCTGCTCAGCAACGGGATCAAGTTCTCGCCGGAAGGCTCGCGCATCGAGGTCCGGCTTGATCGAACCTCAGTCAGTGGCCCCCGCAACTCCACACCGGGAATCTATGCGCGAGTGGCATTCGAGGATCGCGGGCCGGGAATCGCGCCCGAGGATCTGGAGCGGGTGTTCGAGCGCTTCTACCAGGCCGGCAAGGACCGCGCCTCCCGCCCCACGGGAACCGGATTGGGGCTGACCATTTCCCGAGAGATCGTTTTGCACCACGGCGGAGAGATCTGGGCGGAATCACAGTCCGGCTCGGGCAGCACGTTCTATTTCACCGTGCCGTTGAGGTCTTGAAATGCCGAACGCCAAGAAAGTTCTGGTATGCGACGATGAGCTCTACATCTTAGAATCGGTCACCTACGTGGTGCGGCAGGAAGGCTACACGGTGCTGAGCGCCAGCGATGGCGAGGAGGCATTGCGCCTGGCGCGGGCGGAATTGCCCGCCCTGATGCTGCTCGACATCATGATGCCGAAACGCAACGGCTTCGAGGTGTGCGGTGAGCTGAAATCCGACCCGTTGACGCAGGGGATCTACGTGATTCTGCTCACCGCCATGGGACAGGAGCGGGATATGGATGAGGGCTACCAGAGCGGCGCCGACGAATACATGACCAAGCACTTCAGCCCGCGCAGCCTGCGGAAGAGACTCCACGAATTGCTGGATTGACGATTGGATGGCTGACGAGTGACGGGTGAGAACAAACCTCAGGACGAAATCGAGCGGCTGCACAGGACGGTGGAAAGCCTGCGCGCTGAGCTGCTGACCGTCTACGATGAGCTGGCCCTGCTGCATTCCCTGGGGGCCAAGCTGGGCCGCTTGGCCAACGAAGACCAGATCGCCGCGGTGGCCTTGCAAGAGGCGTTGGAAGTGACGCAGGCCGATTCAGCCTGGGTAATTCTGTGGGACGGGGAGCAGGGCCGGATCCCGGAGGGCTGCTGCCGCGGGATCGAGCCAGAAAACGTCGATCTCATCACGCGCGCTGTTCTCGAGCCGCTGCGAGGAAGGAACAAGCGCCAAGCGCTGTCCAACGCGTTCCCGGAAGAGTGGCGGCTGGAGCAGGCGAGCGCACCGGCTCGCTTCCTGGCCTCGAGTTTGTCGGCCGGAGGCGAAGGACTGGGTTATCTGTGCCTCGGCCGGAGCCGGCAAGGCCGCATTTTCACCACCGCTGACCAGAAGTTGATCGACGCGGTGACGGCGCTCGCGGCGGTGGCGCTGGAAAACGTCCGGCTGCAGCGCTCGGAGCTGGAGAAGAGCCGCCTCGAAGGCGAACTGGCCCTGGCCCGAGGTGTCCAGCGCTCGCTCGCCCCCTCCGATTTCGAGTGCTGTGACTTTCTCCAGTCTGCTGGGATCAGCGTTCCCTGCTACGAGGTGGGCGGAGACTATTTCGATCTGCTGCCGCTGGGGCCGGACGAGTGCCTGCTGGTGATGGCCGACGTCGCCGGCAAGGGCCCGGCCGCCGCCTTGCAGGCGGCCGTGTTGCAGGGGATGGTGTACGCCTCCGCCCGGCCCGGCCTGGAGCTGCCCCCCCTGATGCAGACGATCAACGAGTGCCTGCGGCGCCGCGTGGCGGCGGGCAACTATGCCACGCTGTTCACGGCGATCCTGGATCGCGCCGGGCGGCTTCGCTACAGCAATGGTGGCCACAATCCTCCGCTGTGGATCCGGCAAGAGGGAGAGGTGATCCAGCTCACCGAGGGCGGCCCCCTCATGGGACTATTGGAGAATGCCGGCCACCGGCAGGGTGAGGTCCGGATGACGCCCGGGGACCTGTTGCTGCTCTACACCGACGGCATCACCGAAGCAGAGAATCCCCGGGGAGAAACCTGGGGCCTGCCTTGCTTGTTGGACTGGGCCGGCCGCCAGCGAGGCGGCACCCCGGAGGAGGCGCAGAGGAGTCTGCTGGAAGCGGTCGGTGCGTTCTGCGGGGGCCGCCGCCAGGCAGACGATCTGACCGTGCTGGTCGTGCGGTTTGCAGGAACAGCATGAGTGGAAAGACCCGGGTTCGGATCCGTAACAGCGAATCAGGAGCGGCCGGGCGGCCGGGCTGGCGCCGCTTGCGGGAAGCGGCCGTGGCGCCGGTCCTGGCGCTGGCGCTGCTGATCCCCCTGGTCCGCCGGTACCGGCGTCGGCCCGGTTGGAAATGGGTCCGAGCCGGAGGATGGGCGGCGAGCCTGATTCTGATCGCTGCCGGAGGGACGGCGGGGGAGGTCGCCGGCGCCGCGCTATTGGCGCTGGCCACGCTGCTGGGACCGGCGTCGGACCCCGACGGCATGAGGAAGCTGGCCGAAAAGCTTGGCGCGCGGCAC
>JACQDI010000821.1 GCA_016201195.1 Acidobacteriota bacterium
AATTGCCTGAGAAACAGATGAAGAGAGATAGACCGAGCCGCGACCACGAGGAAGCGGCAGGAGGGCCCGCCATGTCGATCCGCAAAGAAGATGCTCTGCGCTATCACGAGTTTCCAACGCCCGGCAAGCTTTCTATCACCCCGACCAAGCCGTGCCGCACGCAGCTCGATCTGAGCCTGGCGTACACCCCGGGCGTGGCCGAGCCGTGTCTGGAAATCGCGCGCAACCCCCAACTGGGGTGGAAATACACCTCGCGCTCGAACCTGGTGGCGGTGGTCACCAACGGGACCGCCGTGCTTGGGCTAGGCAACATCGGGCCGCTGGCCGGCAAGCCGGTCATGGAGGGGAAGGCCGTTCTGTTCAAGCGGTTTGCCGACATCGATGTGTTCGACCTGGAGGTGAACAGCAGCAATCCGGACGAAGTGATCCGGGTGGTCCAGCTTCTGGAGCTGACCTTCGGCGGGATCAACCTGGAGGACATCAAGGCGCCGGAATGTTTCTACATCGAGGAAACGCTGCGCAAGACCGTCCGCATCCCCGTGTTTCATGACGACCAGCATGGAACCGCGATCATCAGCGGGGCGGCTCTGATCAACGCGGTGCAAGTGGCGGGGAAACGCCTGGACCAGGTGAAGGTGGTGTTCAACGGGGCCGGGGCGGCGGGCATTTCCTGCGCTGATCTTTATGTGCGGCTGGGGGTGAAGCCGCAGAACATTGTGATGTGCGATTCGGTGGGGGTGATCTACAAGGGCCGGCAGAAGGGGATGAATCCCTACAAGGAGCGGTTCGCGGCCGACACGGAGCGGCGCACGCTGGCCGAGGCGATGCAAGGGGCCGACGTTTTCGTGGGCGTTTCCGTCGCCAATTGCGTCACGCCGGAGATGCTGCGCTCGATGGCCGAGCGGCCGATCGTGTTCGCCATGGCCAACCCGGACCCGGAGATCCGCTACGAGGAGGCGATGGCGGCGCGCTCGGACGTGATCATGGCCACCGGCCGCTCGGACTATCCCAACCAGGTGAACAACGTGCTGGGGTTCCCGTTCATTTTTCGCGGGGCGCTGGACTCGCAGGCGACGTCGATCAACGACGAGATGAAGCTGGCGGCCGCGCATGCGCTGGCGGAGCTGGCGCGACAGGACGTGCCGGACGCGGTGCGGCACATCTATCCCAGCGAAAAACTGGACTTCGGGCCGGGCTACATCATCCCCAAGCCGTTTGACCCGCGGGTCCTGGAGACGGTGCCGGTGGCGGTGGCGCGAGCGGCCATGGAGTCGGGGGTGGCGCAGAAGCAACTGGACCTGGAGGAATACCGCGAGTCGCTGGCCCGCCGCCTGGGGATGGCCCAGGAGGTGTTCCGGGTGATGAGCCACAAGGCGCAGCAGGCGCCCAAGCGGATCGTCTTTCCGGAGGGCGAGGAGGAGAAGATCCTGCGCGCCGCGCAGATCCTGTGCGACGAGAAGATCGCCCACCCGATCCTGCTGGGGGACGCCGAGCGGATTCAGGCGCGGGCGCGGGAACTGGGGGTCCACAACTCCGGCTGGGAGACGCTCGATCCGGCGCGGTCGGGGCAGGTCGAGTCCTACGCGCAGGAGCTATACGAGGCGCGCCACCGCAAGGGAGTGACGCGCGACGAGGCGCGGGAGATGCTGCGCAACCCGATGGCCTTCAGCGCGATGATGGTGCGGCGGGGCGACGCCGACGGCATGGTGGCGGGCATCACCAAGCACTATCCGGAAACCATCCGGCCTGCGCTGCAGATCGTCAGCCTGCGGCCGGGGGTGAACAAGGTGTCGGGCCTGTACGTGCTGATGATCAATCGCAAGCTGTACTTCCTGGCCGACGCCACGGTGAACATCGAGCCGACCGCCGAGGACCTGGCCGAGATCGCGATCCTGGCGGCGGAGCGCGCCCGGCGCTTTGACGTGGAGCCGCGGGTGGCCATGCTTTCGTTTTCCAACTTCGGGTCAGCCCGGCATGCGCTGTCGGACAAGGTGCGGCGGGCGGTGGAGATCGTCCACCGGCGGGAACCGGAGCTGCTCGTCGACGGGGAGATGCAGGCCGACACGGCCCTCAATCCGGAGTTGATCGAGCGGTTCTTCCCGTTCTCGCGCCTGAAGTCGGAGGCCAACATCCTGGTGTTCCCCAACCTGGAGGCGGCGAACATCACTTACAAACTGCTGATCCGGCTGGCGGGCGCGGAGGCGATCGGGCCGATCCTGATGGGCATGGGCCGGCCGGTGGCTGTGCTGCAAAAGGGGTTCGACGTGCAGGACGTGGTCACCATGGCTACAATCGCGGTGCTCGACGCCCAGGAGACGAGGCAGCGGGAGCAGGCACGGCTGGCGGCGGAGCGCGCCCGGCGCTTTGACGTGGAGCCGCGGGTGGCCATGCTTTCGT
>JACQDI010000822.1 GCA_016201195.1 Acidobacteriota bacterium
ATGGCCGCCTGGGTGAGCTTCACGTTGCTCATGCTTGTTTTCGTTGGACGCCAGGATGCTCTCCTCGCAGGTGTGATGACGCTGTTTCTGGCTTGGCGCCACAGGAAGAACTTTCAGAACCTGCTGGTAGCGGCGGCGCTGGTCCTGTAATGGAATGATCCGGACCGCCTTCTACGATCTCGACGGGACGCTGCTCTCGGGCAACATCGTCACCCGCTACGCATTCTTCGCCAGGAACCATCCCTCGCGGGTGAAGGCCGCCCTGAAGTACACCAAACTCGTGCTGAGCGTTCCCCTGCTCATCGCGCTCGACCTCTACTCGCGGCGCCTCTTTAACGAGGTGTTCTACCGTGAATACCGGGGCCTGCGGAAAGACTGGCTGGAGGCGCAATCCGAGCGACTGTTTGAGGAGGTGATCCGCCCGGGGATCTACCCGGGGGCCAAAGCGCTGGTAGACGCGGACCGCGCGCAGGGCTATCGCCTGGTGCTGGTCACCGGGGGCCTCGATTTCTACCTTCGGCCCGTGCTTCGCTACTTCGGCTTCGACGACCTGATC
Source organism: Acidobacteriota bacterium (assembly GCA_016201195.1). GTDB lineage: Bacteria > Acidobacteriota > Terriglobia > Bryobacterales > JACQDG01 > JACQDI01. Next base: position 557 of record JACQDI010000822.1, read on the forward strand.
TGCAACTCGCTGGTGTGGGACAACGGAACGGCGACCGGCGAGATTGCCCCTCCGTTGATCGCCGAGCTGGAAAAGGTGGCGGCTATTCAAAAGCTTTGCCGCGACCACGGCGTGGACACAGCTCACTCCAAGGCTTATTCCGACAGCTTCTCGGATCTGCCCATGCTCGAGTCAGTGGGCCTGCCCGCCGCCGTCCATCCCGACCGGCGCCTCAAGCGTGTTGCCGTGGAGCGCGGTTGGCCAATTCTGGACCTCAGGACCCCCTCACCACGGAGAGCCTGAGCCGCAGAAGAACGTAAAGTGCCGTCCGGCTCGAAGTGGCCCCACTGGCACTTGCTCGATTCCTCAACTTCTCAATTTCTTAATTCTCTGCGGGTATAATGTAGGGACAGCAACAGGAGAAGGGAATCATGGCGACACAGGTTGAGCCGATCCCGGAAGCGGCCACGCTGGACGTGGACCCCACACCGAACGCAGTCGGGCGGAAAGCCATTGTGTCGCACCAAGACTGCGTGGTCCACCTGGAGGCCAACGCAGCGCCGCGGCTGCTGTGGTCGGGGGAGGACTTGCTGGATGTCCGAATGCCGGCGGGGACCCGCGTCGTCTACCCGAAACCTGCCATCCCCGGGCTGCGCAACCGCGACGCCGCCATCCGCTACGCCCTCAGCCACCCGGAGGGGATGGAGCCGCTGGCCGCCCTGTTGCGGCCGGGCATGAAGGTTACCATCGCCATCGACGACATATCGCTTCCCCTCCCCAAGATGCCGCGGCCCGACCTGCGGGAGTCGATGCTGACCGTCCTGCTCGAGCTGCTGGCAGCCAACGGCATCGAGGACGTGCACATCATCGTCGCCACGTCGTTTCACCGCCGCGTGGCGGAGTGGGAGCTGAAGCGGGCCGTCGGGCCGAAGATCTTTCGCGCGTTCTATCCGGGCCGCCTCTACAACCACGACGGTGAAGCCCCCGGCGGGATGGTCGAGCTGGGGGTGACCGACCGCGGCGAGCGCGTGCGCATCAACCGCCGCGCCGCCGAGTCCGACCTGCTGATCTATGCCAACATCAACCTGGTCTCCATGGATGGCGGCCACAAGTCGGTCAGCGTGGGCTTGTGCGACTACCCGACGCTTCAGGCCCATCACACCCCGCAAACCATCCGCGACTGCGACTCCTATTTCGATCACCGGCGCTCGGCGCTGACCCACTCCTGCAACCGCATCGGCGCCGTGATCAACCGCCACCTGAAGACCTTCCACATCGAGACGGTAGTCAACAACCAGATGTTCGACCCGCGGATGGCCTTCTTCATCAAGAACGAGGACCACTACAACACGTTCGACCGGATCGCTTTCCGGACCGCGCAGGCAGGCCTCAAGGTTCTTCCCCGCCCGGCCAAGCGCAAGGTCCTGTTCTCCATTCCGGCCCCCTACGAGTTGATCGCCGTCCACGCCGGAGCGACTGACGCCACGCACGACAAGTCGCTGCTCTACTGCTACTCCCAGTACTGCGTGCCGATCGAGGGGCAGTCCGACGTGGTCGTCTTCGGCATCCCGTTCATTTCGCCTTACAACGTCAACTCCATCCTGAACCCCGTGCTCGTGCAGGTGCTCGCGCTCGGATACTTCTTCAACATGTACCGGCGGCGGCCGGTGGTGAAGAAAAACGGGGTCATCATTCTGACCCATCCGCTGTACGACGAGTTTGATCCGCTGCATCACCCGTCTTATATCGAGTTCTTTCACCGGATCCTGCCCGAGACCCGCGATTCATTCGTGCTGCAAGAAAAGTACGAAGAGGAGTTCGCCCACAACCCGGACTACATCCGAATGTATCGTACCGGCAATGCCTATCACGGCGTGCATCCGTTCTATATGTGGTACTGGGGCGAGAACGGGCGCGCCCACGTGGGTAAGGTGATCGTGGTGGGCGCCGAGGACCCGCAGGTGGCGCGCATCCTCGACTGGGAGTGCGCGGCGACGATGGATGAGGCGCTGGAGATGGCTCACTCCCATGTGGGCCACAAGCCCAGTGTGACTTTGATGCATATCCCACCCATCCAGATGGTTGATGTGATGGGTGCTTGAAACCAGGCTGCCGCATGAAGCCGATCCTGGTCACCGGCGCCACCGGCTTCTTAGGGAAGCACCTCGTCGGCCAGCTTCGCCGTCTCGACCCGGACGCGCCAGTGCGCCTGCTCTGTCGTGGCCCCTCGCCGTGGGACCAGGACCCGCAGATCGAGGTGGTGCGTGGCGACATAACATCCTTGGAAGATGTGCGCCGCGCGATGGCGGGCGCCCGGCAGGTCTATCACCTCGCCGGGGCAGTGACACGCGACCCTCGCGACACGCGCCTCTATCGCGTCCACGTCGATGGCGCCCGACATGTTTGTGAAGCGGCGCTCGCCTGCGGCGTGGAAAAAGTCGTCGCCGTTTCCTCCTCCGGCACTATCGCCGTTAGCAGGGACCCGGTCATCCACGACGAACAGTCCGGCTACAAACACCAGGTCGTCGGCGAGTGGCCCTACTACCTGAGCAAGATCTTCGCCGAGAAGGTGGCGCTCCACTACGCGCAACGGTCCGGGCTCCCGATCGTGGTGGTCAGTCCCAGCCTGCTGCTGGGGCCGGGCGACGACCATGGATCCTCTACCCGAGATGTGGCCCTGTTCCTTGACGGTCAGATCCGGACCTTGCCCCTCGGTGGCTTAAACTTCGTGGACGCGCGGGACGCGGCGGCTGGTTTGATTGCCGCAATGCGCTCAGGCAGGCCCGGCGAGCGCTACCTTCTCGGCGGCCCGAACTGGACCTTCCGCGAGCTGATCGAGGCGGTGTCGATTATCTCCGGCGTCCGCGCGCCCAAGATGTCGCTTCCCCTGGGTGCATCGCTTTGGGGCGGCCGCCTTCTTCGCCGCGTCTATCCCCTGGCCGGCAAAACGTTTCGTCTCGACGACGCATCCATCAAGATGTCGGCCCTGTTCTGGTATTGCACCTCGGCCAAGGCCCGCGCCGAGTTGGGATTCGAGGCTCGCGATCCGATGGAGACACTTCGAGACACGATAGACGACCTGCGCCGGAGGAAGGCCGCGTGAAGACCGCCGTCATCGTGAACCCCCACTCCGCCGGCGGCAAGACCGGCCGCCAATGGCCCGAGATCGCAGCGCGGATCGCCGCCCGCCTCGGCCCGGTCGACGCGCGCTTCACCGAGCGCCCCGGGCACGCTACCTCCATCGCCCGTGAATTGCTCGAACAGGGCTATGACCGCATCGTCGCCACCGGCGGCGACGGCACGGTCAATGAAACCGCCAACGGCTTTTTTCAGGACGACCAGCCCATCCGTCCCACGACTTGCCTGGGCCTGATTCCCTTGGGCACGGGCGGCGACTTTCGCCGCAGCCTCGGTATTCCGAACAGCATTCCCGAAGCCATCGACATCCTGGCCACAGCGTCTCCGCGTCTCATCGATGTCGGCAAGGCGTCGTATCGGACCACCGACGGTGGCGTCGGAAACCGCTACTTCGTCAACCTGCTGAGCTTCGGCATGGGCGGCGAGGTGGCCTCAGGTGCGAAGAACTTTCTCACCCCGCTCGGCGGCGCCGTCGCCTTCCTGTGGGCCACGGCCGTAGCCCTGGTCCGCTACCGCCGCAAGCGTGTGCACCTCACCCTCGACGGCGTTGCGCAGCCGCAACCGTTTTCGATCTACAATGTGGCCGTCGGCAAC
>JACQDI010000123.1 GCA_016201195.1 Acidobacteriota bacterium
CCCGGTCCGCGCTCGATTACGGGTTTGCCAAGATCTCCGACCGCGACTTTCTGCTGCCGCTACACGCCACGGTGCGCCTGCGGGAAGCCAAGGTGCTAACCCGCAACGAAGTCGACTTTCGCCTGTACCGCAAGTTCACCGCCGAGGCCAGCATCGCGTTTGACAACGCGGAGCTGGAGTCGAAGCCGGAAGAGAAACCGCCGGTGGAACCGCCCGACGGAATTTTGTGATTTTGTGATTTGGTGATTTGTTGATTGAAACCCTCGCTGCGGGGCCGGGGTTTTCAAATCACCAAATCATGAAATCACCAAATCATGAAATCTTCTCTATGTCCCAATCGTCAATTGAATCACCTGGGCTAACCGCTCGGCGTGGGTTTCCACCTCTTCCTGGGTTTCAGCCTCCACCATGACGCGGACCAGGGGTTCGGTGCCGGAGTAGCGGACCACGATGCGGCCGCGGGAGTTGAGGGCCTGCCGGCTCTCGTGAATGGCCTCGCGCACGGCGGGCAGCTCGTCGAGTGGCGTGCGGGAGCGCACCCGGACATTGCGGATGGTCTGCGGATAGATCGGCAGCGCGGCGGTGAGCTGGTCCAGGTCGAGGCCGGTGGCGGTCATGATCTCCAGCACCTTGAGGGCGGTCAGCAGGCCGTCGCCGGTGGTGGCGTGACGGCGGAAGATGATGTGGCCGGATTGCTCGCCGCCCAGCTCGGCATCGCGCCGCAGCATCTCTTCGAGCACGTACTTGTCGCCGACCGGGGTGCGGACCACGGCGACTCCGGTGCGATCGAGGGCCTTCTCGAGCCCCAGGTTGGCCATGGTGGTGGTCACGACCAGGGGCGGGCACAGGTGGCGCGCCGCCATCCACAGCACGCCGTCGCCGTTGATTTCCCGGCCGGCGCCAGAGATGAAGATGGCGCGATCGGCGTCGCCGTCGAAGGCCACGCCCAGGTGGGATCCGGCGTGGAGCACGCTCATCCGGAGACGCTCGGGATGCAGTGACCCGCACTCCAGGTTGATGTTGCGGCCGTCGGGGCGATTGCCGACCACGTCAACCGCAACGCCCAGTCGCACAAACAGGCGCGGCGCGATCTCGAAGGACGCGCCGTTGGCGCAATCTACGCTAAGCCGGAAACGGGAATCGAGGGGCGCCGCCAGACACGAGATGAGGTGCTCGATGTAAACCTCCGCGAAACGGGGGTCAGGCTGGAGCGGCAGGCTTCGGACAGCGGCGCCGCGGTGGTGCGCGATGCCTTGCTCGACCTGCTCTTCGATCTCGTCGGGCAGCTTGAAGCCGGAGTGAGCGAACACCTTGATGCCGTTGTCCTGGTAAGGGTTGTGGGAGGCGGAAATCATGACCCCGGCCACGAAGTGAGAGGTTTGGGTCAAGTGGGCAATGGCCGGGGTGGTGACGACGCCGGCAAAACGCGCGGGCACACCGGCCCCCGCCAGGCCCGCCGCGAGGTGCCCCGCGATCTCCAGGCCGCTCTCGCGCGTGTCCATGCCGATCAGGACCTCAGGGCTTGGGTCGAGGCTCGCGACCAGCTCTCCCAGGGCGCGGCCGATGGCGAATACGGTCGCTGCGTCGAGAGGATACTGGCCCGCGACGCCGCGGATGCCGTCTGTTCCGAAGAGCTCTCTGGGCATTCCAGTTTTCATCTTTTTCGCATCTCAACATTCACCCTGACCGACTGAAGATTCTCAAACCGAAGGTGTGGGTCGGGCAAATAGGCGTTGGTGGTGAAACCGGCGTTGCCGACCAGACCGGCCACGGGAACCGGGTCGGTAATGGCGTGATCGAGCAGGGCCACGCGGCTTTCCGGGCCCACTACCTGGAGCGAGGGCGGGTCCACTGTGTAGCGGGCGATTTCGTAGCCGGGTTCATGGGCGCCGATGAAGCGGGGGACTACGGCCACTTCGCGCCGGGCGCGCCGCTCGAACACCAGGCGAAGCTGGGACGGGATCGACTTGACCAGGCGCACGCCGCGGGGCAGGATCACCTGCCCGCTGTCAAGAGCGAACGTGCGTGTGCCCGGCTGCTGGACCTTGGCCAAGTCGAGCACCACGGCCACTTCGGCGCGGCTGAGGGAGCGCAATTTCCCGCTGGGTCCTTTGACCTGCAGGTGCACGTTGGAATCCTGGTCCGAGAGAACCTCCAGGTCCTTGGGCATGTTGCGAAACTCCACCGGGACGCTCACCGCGGTTTCCAGCTCCGGCCCCGTGGCCATCAGGCCCCACAGCAGCACCGCCGCGGCCAGCGCGAGCGCCTTGAGGCCGAAATTCTGGAACAGGTAGCGTTGAAGCAGGGCGATCACCGCTCGACCTCCCCGGAGCGGGACGGAACCAGGTTTGTGGCCACAGGCATCTGGGCGGAGGGTACGGGGTGGGCCGCGCTACGGCCAAAGTAACGGATTAAGCGCTCGCGGAGCAGCTCCGGCGTGATCGCCAGCTCGATGTGGCCGGCCGAGGCGATCGAGATGCGGCCATCCTGCTCGGAAACGACCAGGGCGATGCAGTCGCTTTCCTCAGTGACTCCGATGGCCGCCCGGTGGCGGGTGCCGAGTTGCGCGGCCAGCGCCGGATTGGTCGTCACCGGGAGGAAGCAGGCCCCGGCGGCGATCTTGTCCTGCTGGATGATGACTGCGCCGTCGTGCAGCGGCCCGCCGGGGTAAAAGACGCTTAGCAGCAGATCGTAGGAGAGGCGGGCGTCCATGGCCACGCCGCTCTCGATGAAGGTGCGCAAGCCGATGTCGCGCTCCAGAACGATCAGGGCGCCGATGCGATTCTGGGAGAGGTTCATGATGGCCAGCAGAACATCGTCATACGACTCAGAGCGGGATAGCCGGGTGGCGCGGAAGAAGCGGCGGCGGCCCAGACGGCCCAGCGTGCGCCGGATCTCCGACTGAAACAGCACGATCACCGCCAGCATGGAGTAGGGAATCAGGTTGGCCAGGATGGAGTGCAGCGTCTCCAGGCCTGCCATTTGTGAGCCATAGTACAGCACGGCCAGGGTGAAGAGGCCGAGCAGGATATGAGCCGCCCGGGTCCCGCGAACCACCAGCAGCAACTGGTAGATCAGGTAGGCCACCAGCAGGATATCCAGCACCGCGGTGAAGGTGAGCCGCGGCAGGTAACTGACGAGCGATTGGAGAATGCCGGATGGCATGGGCCTCAGTCCTATCTTAACAGGATCGTGGATTGTAGATTGTGGATCGCGGGCTGGGACATCCACGCGCACGATCGTTGACAAGAACATTCACGATCCATATACTGGGGAACGTCTTGCGATTGATATCGGCATTGACGGTTGCCCCTGCGCTCCTACTGAGTTTTGCGCAGGGGCCGTTTGCCCACGTTCACCGGCACGACCCGGAACACCGGCATGCGGCAGGACTGTCGCATGCACACCTCAAACTGCTATCCGAACGAGGGCTGGGAATTAGCGCCGCTGACGGCGAGGACGACGTTCGATCGCTGGACTGGTTGGTCCTCGTCAAGGATTTCGCACACCCGTTCGCTGCCGTTCTCAGCGGGGCCACCGCGCTTGCGCCACCAGAACTACGGAATGAACTCGTGCGTAGGCCAACGCCTCGCGCCCACGACCCACCCCCTGCCCCCAGCCTCTCTTCTCGCGCTCCTCCCGCCTAACCACCTCTTGAGGGCACATTTGACGTGTGTCTAGCTATCTCCCTGTTTATCCAGAGGTGGAGGAATGTTCTCAAGTTCAACGATTGGGACTTGTGCTTTTTTCAGCGCGCTGACTTTGGCAATACCCTGCTCGGCGCAATCGTGGACCGAGGCTCGCGTAGTCGAGCTGTTCTTTCAGCAGAGTCCTCAGGCGATCGCGGCACGAGCGCAGGTCGCTGTGACGCGCGCGGATGCTCGGAGCCGTGCGCTGTACACGAATCCCAGCTTCGCGTACAGCCGCGAAGGGGCCGGTTTCACGGAGTTCTTTCAGGCCGAACAGGCGCTCCCGCTTAGCGGGAGAATTGGCATTCTCCGCCAGGCTGTTGCGCCTGCCGCCGGGGCCGCGGAGGCGGAAGCCGACGCGCTGATCTGGCAGATGCGCGCTGAGGTCCGTCAGGCTTTTTACCGGCTCGTCGTTCTGCAAGAGCGGCAAACCGTACAAGGCGCCACCATCGCGGATCTGCAGGAAGTTATTCGAATCCTGGCGACCCGCGAACAGGAGGGTGAAGGGTCTCGCTTCGACCGGCTCCGCGGCGAGCGTGAGCTGGTCGAGATTCGGACCGAACTCACGTTGATCGAAGCACAAGCCGCCCAGGCGCGCGCACGACTGCTGGAGTTCCTTCCGCCAGGTACACAGATCCCCAAGGTCGATGGGGTTGTGATTCCAGGTTCGAACCTACCGCCTTTGCCAGAACTGCTGTCGCGGGCCGTAGCTGCTCGATCGGAAATTCGAGCGGACAACCAGTTGATCGCACGGCTACGGCTCGAAGAACAGGCGGCGGGCCGTCTCCGCTACCCGGAACCTGTCGTTGTGGCAGGGATGAAGCGAGCCGACGTGATCAGCCTCTCACGGTCTGGCCTGCCGCCCTTGGAACGCACACAGAATGGCTCCTTTGTGGGAATCACAATACCTATTCCCAGCCTCAACCGCGGACAAGCGGAGGTATCCCGGCTCCAGGCGGAGCAGACGCGCGTCGAAGCTCACCGGCGCGCGCTCGAGCATCAGATACGAGCCCAGGTGACCGGAGCTCACCAATTGCTTACCCTTCGACGAGACGTTCTCGACCGTTACCGTCGGGAGTTGGGCGAGACCAGCCAGGATCTTGTCAAGATCGCGCAAGTCGCTTACCAAGAAGGCGAGGTGGGCATATTGGAGCTGCTGGATGTCTTTCGATTGAACCGGCAGTCGCAGCAGCGGATGATCGAGCTCGGCGGGGCGGTAAGAGAAGCTCAGATCGAGCTGGAGCGGGTGATGGGCGAGGAGGTGACACGATGAGGCGGTACGTTTGGTTGGTCTTCGCTGGGGTCCTGCTCTCGTCTTGCCGACAGGGAGCTCAGATAGAATCAGCGGCCGCAACCAAGGGCGGCAAGGCGCAAGCACACCAGGAGGCCGTCACTCACTGGACTGCGAGAACGGAACTATTCATGGAGTACCCCACGCTCATCGCCGGCACGAGAGGGCGGTTTGCGGTGCATTTCACGAGCCTCGATACTTTCAAGCCGCTGACATCGGGCAAGGTCGAGGTGCTCCTCAACGGAAAGGACGGCTCAACAGAAGTCTTCACCACGCCGGGGCCGTCACGACCGGGGATCTTTGGAGTAGATGTCGCGCCGAAGAGAGCGGGTGAGTACCGGATGAGCGTTGCTGTTTCCGCACCGGACCTCAGCGACAAGCATGAACTCGGCGCGGTGACTGTTTATCCGGATGAGAAGGCCGCGGCCCACGAAGATGATCCGGCGAAAGAAGAGACCATCGCGTTCTTGAAGGAGCAGCAGTGGTCTCTCGACTTTGCGACCGAGGTTGTGAAAAACCGCCCTGCGCGAGACGTGATGCGCGTTCCCGCCGAGATCGTACCGCGCGCCGGAGGAGAGGCCGCCGTTACAGCGCCTTTCAGCGGTCGGCTTGCCTCGAGCTCGCTGCCGCCCATCGGCACAACTGTGCAGAAGGGCCAGGTATTGGCGACGCTGTTGC
>JACQDI010000823.1 GCA_016201195.1 Acidobacteriota bacterium
CGCGGCCGACCGCGGGGAGACGGTGGCGGAATTTCTGGACCACGCGGCGCTCGTCGCCGACACCGATGACCTCGACGAGGCGGCCCAGGTGACGCTGCTCACGGCGCACAGCGCCAAGGGACTGGAGTTTTCGCTGGTAATCCTGGCGGGCATGGAGGAGCGCCTGTTCCCGCACAGCCGGTCGATGGACACCGTCAGCGGAATCGAGGAGGAGCGCCGGCTGTGTTACGTGGGGATGACCCGGGCGCAAAAGCAACTGGTGCTGACCCGAGCGCGGTACCGGCGGCGCTTCGGCGGGGGGGAGATGGATTCGAGCATCCCTTCGCGGTTTCTGGCGGAGGCGCCGGCGGAGCTGGTGGAGGACCTCTCGCCAGTCCGGGAGCGGCTGAGCGAGTGGAGCGAAGAGGGCGTGGACTTATACGCCGAGCAGCGGCTGGTGCGGGAGATGGCCCGGCGGACGACCTATACCGGCAAGACATACAACTCGGTGGAGAACGTAGCGGAGTTTTTCGCATCCAAGGGGATTACGCCGAAGAGGCGAACAGGCGAAGAGGCGAACAGGCGAAAGGGCCAGGAGCCCGGGGTCGCCTCTTCGCCTCTTCGCCTCTCCGCCTCTTCGCGGCCGGCGTTTCGCGCCGGCGTAAGGGTGCATCATCCTAAGTACGGGACGGGCACCGTGCTGCGGCGCGAGGGCGAAGGCGACGACGCCAAGATCACGGTGAGTTTTCCGGGTCACGGACTGAAGAAGCTGATTGAAAAATACGCTACACTGCGACAGGAGTGAATGGAGCCTTGGACACCACCAACATCAAAGACCGAGCAGAACGAAAGAAGCTGAAGCGGGCGGCGCGGAAGAAGGCGGCGCCGAAGGCCAAGCGCACGGCGCCGCGCGGGTCGGCGAAGAAAAAGATCCGCAGGCAGTCGGCCGGACAGCGCAAGCGGTAACTCCGTGTCGCAACTGCTGCGGACCAAGAGCATCGACCGGCTGGTCGAGCAGGCGGAGGCGCCGGAGCGGGCGCTGAAGCGCACGCTAGGTCCGTGGAGCCTGATTGCCCTGGGGGTGGGGGCGGTGATCGGGACAGGGATCTTCATCCTGACCGGGACGGCGGCGGCGGGCGAGACGGTGGCCATCCCGTCGGTGCTCAAGGCCCCGGTGCTGGACCTGGTGTGGCACGGGCGCGAGGCGCTTTCCACGCACGGGCGCCCGGTGGCCGGTCCGGGCATCTCGCTGTCGTTTCTGCTGACGGCGCTGGCTTGCGGCTTCGCCGCGCTGTGCTACGCCGAGCTGGCGTCGATGATCCCCATCGCCGGAAGCGCCTATACCTACGCTTACGCCACGCTGGGAGAGATCTTCGCCTGGATTATCGGGTGGGACCTGATCCTGGAGTACGCCGTCTCCAACATGGCGGTGGCAGTGGGGTTCTCCGCCTACTTTAATGACATACTAGACAGCGTGTTCGGGATCCACCTGCCGGAGAAGCTGTCGAATCCGCCGATCGTGGGCGGGGTATACTCCGGCAACTGGTTCAACCTGCCGGCGCTGCTGATCCTGATGGTGCTGACGGCGCTGCTGGTGCGGGGAGTGAAGGAGAGCGCCGAGGCCAACAACGTGATGGTCGGGGTGAAGGTGCTGGCCATCCTGATTTTCGTGTTCGGCGCGGCGCGGGCGGTGAAGGTGGAGAACTGGCGGCCGTTTTTTCCCAACGGGTTCCAGGGGGTGCTTACCGGCGCGGCGATCGTGTTTTTCACCTATATCGGTTTCGACTCGGTTTCGACCGCCGCCGAGGAATGCCGGCGGCCGCAACGGGACCTGCCGATCGGCATCATCGTCACGCTGATCTTGTGCGCGCTGCTCTACATGTCCGTGGCGCTGGTGCTGACCGGGATCATGAACTGGCGCGAGCTGAACAACGCGGCCCCGGTGGCCAACGCACTGAAGGCGCTGGGTATGGACCAGGTGCGCCAGGCGGTGGGCGTGGGGGCGATCACCGGGATGATCTCGTCGCTGATGGTGTTTCAG
>JACQDI010000824.1 GCA_016201195.1 Acidobacteriota bacterium
CTGCTCCGCGCCCACTGGCGGGGAACCGGCATTATGCACTGCTTCACCGGCGACTACGCCCAGGCCGTCGAGGCGCTGGACCTCGGCTTTCTGATCTCGTTCGCCGGCGTATTGACGTTTCCCAACGCCGCCCCCCTGCGCGACGCCGCCGCCCGCCTGCCGCTCGATCGAATCCTGGTCGAAACCGACTGCCCCTACCTGGCCCCGGTTCCCCACCGCGGCCGGCGAAACGAGCCGGCATTCGTTATCCACACCACCCGCAAGCTCGCCGAGGTGCGCGGGATTGCGCCCGAAGAGGCGGCCCGCGCCACCTCCGAGAACTTTCTGCGTTTGTTTGCGCCGGGCCTTGGTAAACTGGAGAATTCGTAGCGGGTGCTCTCTATGCCGATGCCGAAGATCCAGCAGCTTGTCACCCGCCAGGAGATCTTCAGCCTGATCCGGGAGGACCTCGCCCGGGTCGAGGAAGAGATCGGCACGGATTTCATCTCCTCGGTCGACGCCATCACTGCCATCGGCCAATACCTGCAAGGCAGCGGGGGCAAGCGGCTGCGCCCGGCGCTTCTGCTGCTCTCCGCGCGCGCCTGCGGCGACAACGGCGGGGAGCTGGCCATTCGCCTGGGGGCGGTGGTGGAGATGATCCACACCGCCACGCTGATCCACGACGACGTGATCGATTCGGCCCAGACCCGTCGCGGCCGCCCCTCCACCAACTCGCGCTGGGGCAACCACATCAGCGTACTGGCTGGCGACTGGCTCTACATGCAGGCGTTTACCCTGTCGCTGCGCGAGCGCAACTTCCACATCCTGGACCTGCTGACGAGCCTTACCCAGATGATGGTCGAGGGCGAGCTGCTCCAGCTCGATCACCTCGGCAAGATCAACCTCACCGAAGAAGACTACTACGACCTGGTGAACCGAAAGACCGCCTGCCTGTTTGCCGCCTGCACCCGCCTGGGAGCGGTGGCGGGCGGCGCCGGCGCCGGCGCCGAAGCGGCGCTCGGCGAATACGGCTGGAACCTGGGGATGGCCTTCCAACTGGTCGACGACATCCTCGATTTCACTTCCAGCGAGAAGAAGCTCGGCAAACCGGTGGGCAGCGACCTGCGCGAGGGCAAGGTCACCCTGCCGCTCATCCTGGCGCTCGAAAGCGCCACTGGGGCCGAGCGGGCGGCCATTGAAACCGTGCTCCGCGAGCGCGCCTACCGGAGCGTCCCGCTCGAAACGGTGCTGGCGCTGCTCGAGAGATACCAAGGCGTCGAGCAGGCCCGCCGCCAGGCCGCCCAGTTCACCGACAAGGCCCGGGAGCTGATCGGGGAGCTTCCGGAGTCTGCCTACAAGTCGGCACTACACTCGGTCACCGAGCTGATCGTGGACCGCGAGAGCTGACGCTCACCCCAGTGCGAGAGATTGAAATCAAGCTGCCGGTCGCGAAATCGGCCGCCGTGCGCCGCCGCATCCGGGGCCTGGGCTTCGAGCCGCTCGGTCCCCGCCTGCTCGAGCGCAACCTCGTGTTCGACACCCCTGATGAGACCCTGCGCCAGTCTCAGCAGTTGCTGCGCCTGCGCTCCAAGGGCGGCCGCTGGTGGCTGACTTTCAAGAGCGGACCGGCGATCGAGGGCCGCCACAAGGTCCGCGAGGAGATCGAGCTGGAGCTCTTCGACGGCGAGGCGATCGGCAGGATTCTCGAACAACTCGGCTACCGCCCGGCCTTCGAGTATCATAAATATCGTACCGAGTACCAGCAGCCTGGCCACCCTGGCCACCTGCTGCTCGACCATACCCCGATCGGCGATTTTGTGGAGCTCGAAGGCCCGCCCCGCTGGATCGACCGCGTGGCCGCCCAGCTCGGCTACAACTCCCGGGACTACATCACGGCCAGCTACGCCGCGCTCTATTTTGAGTGGTGCCGCGCGCACAACCAAACGCCCGGCAACATGGTATTCTGACGGTCATATGCGCGTGCTGGGACTCGCCTGCCTGTCGGCGCTCTCCGTCTGGGCGGCCACGCCGGGATCCTTCCCGAAGACCGTCCAGCCGTTCGTGGCCAGGCACTGCGCCCTCTGTCACAACGCGAAGCTCAAAACCGGCGGCCTCGACCTCCAGGCCCATCATGACCTGAAGGACCGCCCGGTCTGGGAGCGCGTCCTCACTAAGCTCCGCGCCGGCGAGATGCCACCCAAGGGCCAGCCA
>JACQDI010000825.1 GCA_016201195.1 Acidobacteriota bacterium
TATTCTGAAGGAATCATGGGAGTCATTATGAGAACGTCGTTATACTGCTTTTGCCTGCTGTTCGCGGTGGCCAGGTTGCTCGACGCTCAGACCGCCACCGGACGCCTGACCGGGAGCGTCAGCGACCCCGAGGGCCTGGCGGTGGTTGACGCGAAGATCGCGGTGAAGGGAGAAGCTACCGGCGTTTCACTCACCGGCTCCACCAACGCCCTGGGCGCGTTTTCCTTTACTGACGTCCCGCCGGGCGAGTATTCGATCGAGGTCAGCGCCGCCAACTTCCGCCGCCAGCTTATCCGCCGGTTCAAGGTGGACGTAGCCAAGGAGAACGTGCTGCCGCCGGTGCGCCTGGATCTCGGACCGGTGACCGAAACCGTGGAGGTGAAGGCCGAGGTGGGCCAGGTGCAGAGCACCAATGCCGAGCTGGCCGCCACGGTGACCATGCAGCAGATCCAGCACCTGCCGCTCACGGAGCGCAACCCGCTTTCGCTCATTGCTCTTGAGGCGGGCGTGGTGCAGAACGGCCGCAGCCCCACCGTCATCAACGGCCAGCGCACCTCGTTCTCCAACGTGACGCTCGACGGCATCAACATTCAGGATAACTACATCCGCGACAACGCGCTCGACTTTCTGCCCAATCGTCTGCTGGTGGACGAGATCGGCGAGTTCACCATCACCACCCAGAACGGCAACGCCTCGCTTGGCCTGGGCTCCTCGCAGGTGAACTTCGTAACGCCCTCGGGCACGAACAACTATCACGGCAGCCTCTACTACTTCAACCGCAACAACACCTTCGCCGCCAACCAGTGGTTCAACAACAAGGATGGGGTGCAGAAGCCGCGCCTCAACCTGCACCAGTTCGGGGGCACGCTGGGCGGGCCGATCGTGCGCAACAAGCTGCTGTTCTACTCGAACTATGAAAAGTACCGGCAGCGGCGACAAGCGCTCGACGACACCACCATCCTGACCGCCACCGCTCGAACCGGCGTGTTCACCTACCGCGACGCGCAGAACCGCGTGCAGCGGGTGAACATTCTCAGCGCCGCCGGCGTGCCACTCGATCCGCGGCTGGCGCGGTTGCTGCAAAGCGTGCCGGGCGCCGAGAACATCAACAACTTCCGCGCGGGCGACAGCGATCCTTCCTTGCTGCGCAACACGGCCGGCTACTCGTTCAACGTGCGCGATAACACCGATCGCGACAACGTAACCTCGCGGCTCGATTACATCCGCTCCGAGCGCCATTTGTTTTCTGGCACCTATCGCTACAACCGTGAGCTGGTCGACCGCTCGGACATCGAGAACGGCTTTCACAAGGTCCCCGTGGCGCAGAACGACGGCCACGTCCACTTCCTATCGGTGGCTTGGCGGTGGAACCCGCGTCCTACCTGGACCAACGAGCTGCGCGGCGGCATGAACATCGCTCCGGGCGCCTTCACCAGCAGCGAACAGGTCGGGAACCAGTTGTTTGACGGGTTCGTGTTCACCAACCCGGTGGTCGGTTTCCGGCCCCAGGGGCGGGACACCAACACCTTCAACTACATGGACAACGCCACCTGGCAGCGGGGCAGGCACAGCATCAAATTCGGAGCGCAGTTCCAGCGGCTCTACGTGACCACTTTTGACAGCGACGGGCTGATCCCCACCTACGGCATCGGCTTCAGCCCGGAGAACGAGACCTTTCTTGATGCCAGCCAGTTTCCCGGCCGCATCTCCGGCGCCGACCTCGACCGGGCCAACAATTTGCTCGCCTCGCTCGGCGGCATCATCGGGTCGGCCTCCCAGTCCTTCAACATCAAGGACCGCAACTCAGGATTCGTGCCTAATCAGGAATACCGGCGGCGCTACCGTCTCCACAATTACTCGTTTTACGGGCAGGACACCTGGAAGCTGAACCGCAAGATGACGGTGAACTTCGGGATGCGCTGGGAATACGCGGGGCGGTTCGACGAGCGCGACGGGCTGATGCTCAGCCCCATCTTCACCAGCATTGGCGTGCCGGCCACGCTGCTCAGTAACGCCACGCTCGACTTCGCCGGGGCCGCCGCTGGCCGGCCGGTCTATCCCAAAGACCTGAACAATTTTGGGCCGAACATCGGCATCGCCTGGGATCCCTTGGGCGACGGCAAGACCGCCATCCGCGCTGGCTACAGCATCAACTACGTCAACGACCAGGTGCTGCTTGCCGCCGAAAACGCCACGTTCCAGAACCACGGCCTACAAGCGCAGCTCGAGCTCGACGACCTGGTCACCACCATGAGCGGCAAGCTGCCCGCCTTCACTCTGCCCAAGTTCCAGGTGCCGCGCACAGCGGCCGACAACTTTGACATCGACCCGACCGCTGCGCTATTCGCCGTGGATCCACGGCTCCGCACGCCCTACGTCCAGCAGTGGACGTTCGGGATCCAGCGGCAGGTGACGCACAACACGGTCTTCGAAGTGCGCTATGCGGGCAACAAGGGAACCAAGCTGCTGCGCGGATTCGACTACAACCAGGTCATCATCCGGCAGAACGGCTTCCTGGACGATTTCCTGCGGGCGCGGAATAACGGATTTCTGGCCCAGGCGCGGACCGGCACCTTCAACCCGGCTTTCAACGCTTCGATCCCCGGAAGCCAGCAACTGACCGTGTTTCCCCAA
>JACQDI010000844.1 GCA_016201195.1 Acidobacteriota bacterium
CCGCCTCGGCGGCAAGCCGGCGTAGCTCGATCAGCCGGGAGCGCGGGGTGATGTATTCCTCGACGCCGGCTTCGCGCGCCGAATCGAAGTGGGTCTTGGTTTTTTCCTCGATGGAGTACTGTAGCCGGGCGGCAAGGCGCACCAGGCGCAGCAGGCGCGCCGGGTCGTCGAAGAAGGCGTAGTTGTTCAGAATGCGCAGCTCTTTGTGCTCGATGTCGGCCAAGCCGTTGGTGGGGTCGAGCAGCAGGCCGCGCGAGGCCGGGTTGAGCGACAGGGCGATGGCGTTGGCCGAAAAATCCCGGCGCAGCAGATCATCCTGGATCGTGGCCCGAGTGATCTCGGGTTGACCGCCGGTCTTGGTGTAGCGCTCCTTGCGGCACATGGAGATCTCGGCTGTCGCTGCGCCGCCGAAGAGCAGTTCGGTCGAGTGGCGCAATTCGTCGGTTTCAAGCACAGTGAACAGCCGCCGGTCAAGCTGTTTGGCCAGCTTGAGAGATTCTCCTTCGACGCAGAAATCCAGATCGCGGATCTTGAATCCGCCGAGCAGATCGCGTATCGCGCCACCAGCCAGGAACAGGTGCGCCTGGGCGCGCTCGGCCGCCTGCTGCACCTGAACGAGCAGTTGCAGTTGATCTCGCGTGAGCCGGCTTTCCAGCATGAAGATGTAGTCGCTCATGATCAGGCTCGCGGGTGGTGCTGGTCAAAGACCTGTCGCAGCCGGTCGCGCACCACGTGAGTGTAGATCTGGGTGGTGGCGATGTCGGCGTGACCGAGCATCATCTGGACGCTGCGCAGGTCCGCCCCCCCCTCCAGGAGATGCGTAGCAAAGCTGTGGCGCAGCACGTGTGGTGTGAGCGGGCGGCGGAAGCCGGCCTTGCGGCCGTAGAAGCGCAGCCGGTGCCAGAAGGACTGCCGGGTCAGCGGCCCTCCCCGCGCGGTGACGAACAGGTATTCCGAGGAACGGCCGCGCAACAGTTGCCGCCGGGCGGCGGCGTAGCCTCCGAGCGCGGCCAGCGCCGCGCGCCCCACTGGCACGAGGCGATGCTTGTTTCCCTTGCCCAGGGTGCGCAACACGCCCATCTCGGCGTTCAGGTCGGCCGAGCGTACCCCGACCAACTCGGAGACGCGCAAGCCGGTGGCGTAGAGCAGCTCGAGCATGGCCCGGTCGCGCACGCCCAGGGGGTGGCCCCCGTCCGGCGCTTCGAGCAGGCTCTTCACTTCCTCAGCGGTCAAAAACTTGGGCAGGCGCTTCCACTGGCGTGGCGCGGTGATGTCCGCCGTGGGGTCGGTGGCGACGATCCTCTCTTTGACCAGAAAGAGATAGAAATTGCGGATGGTGACGAGCTGCCGAGCGATGGTGCGGCTGCTGAGCCGGCCCTTGTAGCGAGAATCCAGAAACTGCCGGAGCTGCTCGGAAGCCAGCCGGACGAGGTCCCAGCCGCGATCCTTGCAGTAGGTTTCGAGAGCCGCCAGATCGCGGCGATACGCACCCAAAGTGTTCTTTGCCAGGCCCTTCTCGACCCGGCAGAAGCTCAAGAACGATGCGATCGGTGGCTGCAACGTTTCGCGCGTCTTACACTACCCGCCTTTCGTCGAGGAACCCAGTATCCGCAAGGGCCTTAAAAATCAATGACTTAGGGTCGGGATGAGGCCTGAAACCACCTCGGCCGCATCTTAGCACAGCCCACAGGCAATGGCAAACGAATACCGGATCGTGGGCTGTGGATCGTGGAACGTGGGCCCGACTGTGGAGCCACGATCTGCGATCCACGATCCTATCGAACCCGGAGGTCGGTGAGAATGGCCAGGATGTAGGTCTGGCCCTGCAGGACGGGGGAGGAGTCGACGGTGCCGTTCTTGAGGCGCTGGAAGATTTTTTCGAAGAACGTCTTCGGGACGGATTGATGGCCGGCGCTCACCACCACGTAGGTGCGCCCGTAGCGGTAGGTGAACCCCACGCCCTTGGCGCTGCGAAACTCCGCCCCCTCCAGTTGGGCGACCTTCTGCCATACTAGGTCGAAGGCGGGATCGCGCATCCTTACAAATCTTAGCAAATGGCCGAGAGCAGACCTCGATTCGCCGCGCGCACACAATGGAATCTGGAACTGAACCGGCTGGCGCGGGCGGCTGGCGAGCGGCGGCGGGCCGGGAAGACCATTCTGGACCTGACGGAATCGAACCCGACCCGCTGCGGCTTTGAGTATGACGCGGCAACGATTCAGGGCGCGCTGGCGGACCCGCGGGGGCTGGTGTACGATCCGCAGCCGCGGGGCCTGCTCGCCGCTCGCGAGGCGGTGGCGGCGTACTACGGCGGGCGAGTTTCCCCGGAGCGGATCCTGCTCACCGCGGGGTCGAGCGAGGCGTACGGGTTCCTGTTCCGGCTGCTGGCCGACGCCGGCGACAACGTACTGGCGCCGCAGCCGGGCTATCCGCTGTTCGAGTTTCTCTCGCGGCTCGACGACATCGAGGTGGCAGGCTATCGCCTCGAGTATCACCACGGGTGGGAGATCGACTTCAGCTCGCTCGAGGCCGCCGCCGGGCCACGGACGCGGGCGGTGATGGTGATCCACCCCAACAACCCGACGGGGTCGTTGGTGGGGCCCGAGGAGCGGGAGCGGCTTGTCGAATTCTGCCGGCGCACAGGTTTGGCCCTGATCGCCGACGAAGTCTTTCTCGACTATTGCCTTCCGGGCGCGATGGGCCGGGCGGGAAGCTTTGCCGGGACGGACGAGGTTTTGAATTTCACCCTGAACGGGCTTTCCAAGACCGCTGCGCTGCCCAAGATGAAGCTCGGCTGGATTGTGACCGGCGGGCCGCCGCGCGAGGTGGAGGAGGCGATGGCCCGGCTGGACATCATTGCCGATACGTACCTGTCCGTGGGGACCCCGGTACACTGGGCCCTCCCCAGGTTGCTCGCGGGACGATTGACGATCCAGAGGCAGATCGTGGCGCGCGTCATGGAAAACCTGC
>JACQDI010000845.1 GCA_016201195.1 Acidobacteriota bacterium
ACCAGGTGCGACAGCTTCATCATGTAGATGTAGCCGACGGTCACCTCCTGCTCGAACCGGTTGCCGGTCAGCCCGTCGTACAGCACCGTCTTGCCCGAGTGAGGCAGGCCGGACTTCCGCAACTGCTCCTTGATCTCACGCTCGGTGGCCCCGTCGAACACCGGGGTAGCGAAGTGCAGCCCCAGCGCCTTGGCCGCCCATCCCAGGTGCGTCTCCAGGATCTGGCCCACGTTCATGCGCGAGGGAACGCCCAGCGGGTTCAGCACGATCTCCACCGGCGTGCCGTCGGGCAGGTAGGGCATGTCCTCCTCGGGCAGGATCCGGGCGATCACGCCCTTGTTCCCGTGCCGGCCGGCCATTTTGTCGCCCACCGACAGCTTCCGCTTCATGGCGATGTAGACCTTCACCATCTTGATCACGCCAGGCGGCAGCTCGTCGCCCTTCTTCAGCTTGGCGATCTTTTCGTCGGTGATCTTCTCCAGAACCTGAATCTGGCGCGAGGTCAGCTCGTCGATCTCGTCGATCTGCTCGTTCAGCCGCGGGTCCTTGTCCTTGAAGCGGACGCGCTTCAAGTCCCGCGCCTTCATCTTTTCGACGACGTCGCGGGTGATCTCCGCGCCCTTCGACAACAGTCGTTTGTTGGTCCGCTCGTCGTGCAGGTCGGCCAGCACCTGCTTGCCATCGAGCAGCGTCAGCAAACGCTTGGAGCGCTCGTCGTTGAGGATTCGCACTTCGTCGGCCAGGTTGTGCTGCAGCCGCGCCACCTGCGCCTCCTCGATCGCCCTGGCCCGCTCGTCCTTCTCCGCGCCCTTGCGCGAGAAGATCTTGATGTCGACGATCGTGCCTTCAATGCCCGGCGGGCAGTACAGCGAGGCGTCCCGCACGTCGCCCGCCTTCTCCCCAAAGATCGCCCGCAGCAGCTTCTCCTCCGGCGTCAACTGCGTTTCGCCCTTGGGCGTCACCTTCCCCACCAGAATGTCCCCCGGCTTTACCGTGGCCCCGATGCGGATGATCCCGCTCTCGTCCAGGTTAGCCAGGAACGTCTCCGAGATATTGGGGATGTCGCGGGTGATCTCCTCCGGACCGAGCTTGGTGTCCCGCGCCTCGATCTCGAACTCCTCGATGTGGATCGAGGTGTAGTAATCCTCCTTGACCAGCTTCTCGCTGACCAGGATGGCGTCCTCAAAGTTATAACCGCGCCAGGGCATGAACCCGGCCAGCACGTTCCGTCCCAGGGCCAGCTCACCCCGGTCCGTGCACGGTCCGTCGGCCAGCACCTGCCCTTTCACCGCGCGCTGGCCCTGCTGGACCACCGGCTTCTGGTTGATGCAGGTATTCTGGTTGGACCGCTTGAACTTGATCATGCTGTAGATGTCGGCGCCTACCTCGCGCGACATCTGCCCCTCGTGCGTGGCTCCTTCCACGCGCACGATGATGCGCTCGGAATCGACCGAGTCCACTACGCCGCTGCGCTTGCACAGCACCACCGCTCCGGAGTCGTGCGCCGTGACCCGCTCCATGCCCGTGCCCACCAGAGGCGCTTCCGCTCGCAGCAGCGGCACGGCCTGGCGCTGCATGTTCGATCCCATCAGCGCCCGGTTCGCGTCGTCGTTCTCAAGGAACGGAATCAGGCTCGCCGCCACCGACACGAGCTGCTTGGGGCTCACGTCCACGTACTCGATCTCCTCCCGGTGCTTGAGGGAGAAATTGCCCGACTGCCGGCAGTTGGCGAGCTCCGGCACGATTCGCCCCCGTTCATCCACCTCCACGTTGGCCTGGGCGATGACGTATTTGTCCTCCTCCCACGCCGATTGGTAGTGGCAGTACGGAACCCACTCGGCCGGCTTCTTGCGCTGCCCCAGGTCGCGGTTCGCCTTCTCCGCCTCCTGCCGCCTCACCGCGTCGCCCGCCTTGAACTCCGTGTCGCCGGGGTTGACGATTTTCACCTCGTCGATCACATAGCCCTTCTCCACCTTCCGATACGGGCTCTCGATGAAGCCGTACTCGTTGATCCGCGCGAAGCAGGACAGCGAGCTGATCAGCCCAATGTTCGGACCTTCCGGCGTCTCGATCGGGCAGATGCGGCCGTAGTGGGTGGGATGCACGTCGCGGACTTCAAATCCCGCCCGTTCCCGCGACAGCCCGCCCGGCCCCAGCGCCGACAGCCGTCGCTTGTGCGTGATCTCGCTCAGCGGGTTGGTCTGGTCCATGAACTGCGAGAGCTGGCTTGAACCGAAGAACTCCCGGATCGCCGCCATCACCGGCTTGGCGTTAACCAGGTCGTGCGGCATGGCCGTCGACATCTCCTGGTATACCGACATCTTTTCCTTGATCGCCCGCTCCATGCGCACCAGGCCGATCCGGAACTGGTTCTCCAGGAGCTCGCCCACCGCCCGCACCCGGCGGTTGCCCAGATGATCGATATCGTCCACCACGCCGATGTTGCGCCGCAGCTTCAGCAGGTAGGAAATGACCGCGTAGAAGTCCTCCGGATCGAGAGTCCGCTTGTCGAGGGGCGTCTTATCGATCTGGTCGTGTATCTTGATGTTGAACTTCATCCGCCCGACCCGCGAGAAATCATACTTACGGGAGTCGAAGAACATGCTGCGGAACAACTGCGTCGCCGTCTCCAGCGTGGGCGGATCTCCCGGGCGCAGCTTGCGGTAAATCTCCACCAGCGCGTCCTTCTGCGTCTTCAGCGTGTCCTTTTTCAGGGTCTGCGAAATCACCACCCCCGCCTGGTCGCGCTCGGGGAAGAACACCTCGACCTGCTCCACCCCGGAGTCCAGGATGTTCGAGACCAGGCCCGTGGTCAGCTCGGTGTTCGCATCGGCGAGCACCTCGCCCGAGCTCAGATCCACCACATCGGCCGCCGTGCAGGCGCCCTCCAGGTCGTTGGCCGAAACCTCCACCTGCGGGATCTTCGCCTTCTGGATCTCCTTCAGTACCGACGGGGTGATCTTGCGCCCCGAGGGCACAATCAGTTCGCCGCCTTTGTTGACCACGTTGTGGGTCAGCTTGATCCCCACCAGCCCGTCCGAGACCCCCCAGAACAGCTTCTTGCTCTTGATGGTGATCTTGTCGACCGAGTAAAAGGTCTTCAGAATCGCTTCGTCGTTCTTCAGCCCCAGCGCCCGCAGGAAGATTGTCCCCAGGAACTTCCGCTTGCGGTCGATCCGCACGTAGAGCAGGTTCTTGGTGTCGTACTCGAACTCCACCCAGCTCCCCCGGTAAGGAATGATCTTGCCCAAAAAGTACGTCCGCTGGTTGGCGGTCTCGAAGAACACGCCCGGCGAGCGGTGCAACTGGGACACGATCACCCGCTCGGTGCCGTTGATCATGAACGTGCCGTTCTCGGTCATCAGCGGGATCTCGCCGAAGAAGACCTCCTGCTCCTTGATGTCACGGATCGTCTTGTTCCCGGTCTCCGCGTCCTTCTCGTAGATGGTCAGCCGGATGGTCACCTTGAGCGGCGCGGCGAAGGTCATGCCCCGCTCCTGGCACTCCGCCATGTCGTACTTCAACTGCAGCCCCACCGGGTCGCCGCACTTGTTGCAGAAGGTGACGATGTTCTTGTTGTACACGCCGCAGCGCGCGCAGGCGATGTCGCCCGCGTGGTAAGGGTCGGTGCGGATGGTCGCCCCGCAGTTCTTACATGTCGATCGAAGGTGGTGCAGACCGCGCAGGTTGCCGCACTTGCACTCCCAGTTGCCGATCGAGTAGTCCACAAACTCGAGCTGGCTCACCCCGCGAAAATCGGTGATCGGGAAAACCGAATTAAACACCGCCTGCAACCCGGTATCCTCGCGCTCGCTGGGCAACAGGTCCATCTGCAGGAAACGTTCGTAGGACTTCCGTTGCACCTCGATCAGGTTCGGAATCGGAATGGTGGTCTTGATTTTCGAGAAGTCCACACGCTCGCGGGACACGGCGTTCGTTCTTGACTCCATCAGACAAACTCCTGAAAAGCAGACATGAGCCGACGCATCGGCTTTAACTCGTGAGATCCGTTACACGACCAATGCCAGCGGCGGCTCCCTCATGGGGCAAGCTGCACCGGCTGGGCAAGCTGCAGCAAATAACGGGCAGGAAGGAGAAAACGGAACCCCCAGAACTCCGATCGCGAGGAGCGGCCACACCACACCCTCCGCAGGGCAAAAAAAGCCCGGACGTAGCCTTCTCGCAGCTTCTAGTGAAGTGCGAAGCCATCCCCCAAGAGAAAATTTGTGCACCAGCACCAATCCAGCGAGCGGAACCCGAACACAATACCCGAATTATAACTATACCACCAAACGCCGCCCGTGGCAAGCCCGGCTTCTTACTTAATTTCAACCGTCGCCCCGGCTTCGGTAAACTTCTTCTTCAGCTCCTCGGCCTCCTGCTTGGAAACGTTCTCCTTGATCGGCTTAGGGGCGCCGTCGACCAGGTCCTTGGCCTCCTTCAGCCCAAGGCTGGTGACCTCCCGTACCGCCTTGATAACATTGATCTTGCTTGCACCGGCGCTGGTCAGGATCACCGTGAACTCGGTCTTCTCCTCAGCCGCCTCCGCCGCCGGAGCCGCCCCGCCGCCGGCCGCCACCATCACCGGCGCCGCAGCCGCAGCCGAGACCCCCAGTTTGGCCTCCAGCACTTTCACCAGCTCCGCCGCCTCCAGCAGCGTCAAACCCTGAATCTGCTCTGCGATTGCATTGATATCAGCCATTTTCCAATCTGCTCCTTAGAGAATTGTTTTGGGCCGCGCGCCGCCGGTTGTGAGCCCACGGCCCACAACCCACAACCTACAACCCGAATTTTTGCTCTTTCACTCCCTGATCCACCACCACCGCCAGGTTGCGTCCCACCGCTCCCAGCGCCATTACCAGACGCTGGGCCCCGGCGTTGATCAGGAACAGTAACTTGGCGTAGATCGCCTCCTTGCCCGGCAGGTTCGCCAGTTCGGCGATCTGGTTTACATCGATGACCCGCCCCTCGACCATCCCTGCCCGGAACGAGAACACCGGATTGTTCTTGCCGTAGGCTGTCAGCGCCTTGGCCAGCGCCACCGGATCCTTGTCTGCCAGCACGATCGAGGTCATCCCCTTCAAATCCTTGAGCAGCGGCTCGGCGGCGGTCCCCTGCGACGCCACTCGCGCCAGCCGGTTGGCCACCACACGGTATTTCCCTCCCGCGGCCCGCACCTGCTTGCGCAATTCGAAATCCTCTTGCACCTTGATGCCCTGGAACGAAGCGGCGAACACGCTTTTCGACTCTGCCAGCTCCTTGTGAAGCTGCTCAACTTCCTCTTTCTTCCTCGCCTTGTCTTTCATGCCCGCCTCCCTTATGCCTTGGCCGTTTCCATGGCCGAAACGTCAATTCCCAGCCCCGG
>JACQDI010000027.1 GCA_016201195.1 Acidobacteriota bacterium
ATTCGAACCCCCGAGTGAGTTTCCCCACTAACGGTTTTCAAGACCGCCGCCTTCGACCGCTCGGCCATTCCTCCACCTCCACTCTAGCGGATTTTCCTAACCACTTGCAATCACTGGCCCCCATCGACTATGATGCAAGAGATTCTGGGAGGGGCTATGAAACGCCTTGCCGTCGCCCTGGGGGCGCTGGCGCTGGCTGCGCCGGCCGCGGATATCTCCACCTCCTCGAAAACCACCTTTACCAAAGATGTCGCGCCGATCCTCTATAGCCGCTGCGCCGAATGCCATCGTCCCGGCGAAGTCGCGCCCATGTCCTTGCTAACCTACAAGGATGCGCGCCCCTGGGCCAAGGCCATCCGGGAAAAGGTTCTCGACCGCTCGATGCCGCCCTGGCTGGCTGACCCGCGCTATGGACACTTTGAGAACGACCGGCGCCTCTCGCAGAAAGAGATCAGCACCCTCGTCGCCTGGGCCGATGGCGGCGCCCTCCAGGGCGACGACGCCGACCTGCCCCCGCTCCCCAAGTTCGAACAGGGCTGGACGCTGGGCAAGCCGGACATGGTCTTCTCCCTGCTCGAGGAAATCGACGTCCCCGCCGGCGGCGTGATCCCCTATAGGTACTACACGGTCCCCACCAACTTCACCGAGGACCGCTGGGTGCAGGCCGCCGAGATCCGCCCCGGTAACCGCAGCGTGGTCCACCACATTATTGTGTTCATCCAGGAACCGACGAGCACGGAACCCGCCGCCCAGGCCGCTAGCAACCGCGAGGGCCGCGGTCCCAAGCTGGCCGGCTGGGCCCCGGGCGAGCAGCCCAAGGTGTTTCCGCCCGGCACCGCCAAGCTCGTCAAGGCCGGCTCGAAATTCATTTTCCAGATGCACTACACGCCCAACGGCGGGGCCGCCAAGGACCGCTCCTACATCGGCCTGCACTTCGCCAGGGACGCCGCGCCCAGGAAGGCGCTTACCGGCACGGCCACCAACGCCACCTTCGTGATCCCCGCCGGCGCCCCCAACCACGAGGTGCGCTCCAGTTGGACCGCCAAGGAGGACGTGCGCATCCTGGACCTGATGCCGCACATGCACAAGCGCGGCAAGGATTTCACCTACACCGTCGTCTACCCTGACGGCCGGAGCGAGATCATCCTGAGCGTGCCCAAGTACGATTTCAACTGGCAGCTCCTCTACCGGCCCCAGGAGCCTCTGATCCTGCCCAAGGGCAGCAAGATCGAGTGCGTCGCTCACTTCGACAACTCCCCCAACAACCGCTACAACCCCGACCCCGCCAAGGAGGTCCGCTGGGGCCCGCAGACGTGGGAGGAGATGATGATCGGGTGGTTCGACTACGTGGTGAATTGATGATTTGATGATTTGTTGATTTGGATGATTGAAAACCCTTCCGCCCGACGAGCCGCCGAGCTCAGGGCGAGGAGCAAAGCATTTGCTATCCGGATCGTTCGGTTGTTCCGCTCGCTGCCGCGTACCGAGGAGGCGCGACTGATTGGCAAACAGGTGTTGCGTTCGGGCACTTCGATGGCGGCCAACTACCGTGCTGTCTGCCGCTCCCGCTCAACCGCGGAATTCGTTTCCAGAATGGGCATCGTCATCGAGGAGAGCGACGAAACCGTGTTCTGGCTGGAGCTCCTCGTGGATACCGGTATCATCCGCAAGGAGAAAATGGACCCCCTACTCCAGGAAGCGGATGAGTTGCTGCGCATCTTCTCCGCCTCCCGCCACACAGCCAGGTCTGGAGCCCGAAATCAATCAACAAATCACAAATCATAAAATCACAAATCTAAGGAGCTTCCATGTGGATCAGAAAGGGCCAGCGTGACGTCCAAAAAGGCGTCGATTCCCCCATGCCCACCCAGATCGTCTCTAACGAGGAGTTCATCCCTCGCCCTCAAAACGCCCAGCAGAAGCAGGTCGAGCACCTGATCGGCGAGATGGCCGAGCAGAAATCGAAGAAGCTGGGCATGGATCGCCGCGCCTTTATGGCCAGCTCCATGGGCATGGCGACGTGCTTCCTGGCCTCCAACAAAGTCTACGGCAACTGCTGGGACGTCGAAGAGGCCGAGAGCATGGAGCCGGCCGCGTCGGAGGAGAAGTACCCCAAGGGCGAGTACTTCATTATCGACGTGCAGTCGCACTTCACCAACGGCTTGGCCCTGAACTTCCGCAACAGCGAGTTCATCAAGAACATGGGCTTCAACCTCAAGAACGACGCGGAGGCTTACGGCTTCAAGACCTTCGTCCAGGAGATGTTCTTCGACTCCGAGACCGACATGGTGATCATCTCCGGCGTCCCCGGCCGCGAGCAAAACAAAGACGAAACCGGCAAGGTGCTGGAGGGCCGCGCCCGCCGCGGCGGCATTCTGCCGAGCTGGCTCATGGCCGAGGCCCGCAAGCAACTGAACGACATCTCCGGCTCGCAGCGCGCCCTCTCCCAGGGCAACCTCGCCCCTAACCATTACTGGGACACTG
>JACQDI010000802.1 GCA_016201195.1 Acidobacteriota bacterium
AGGAGCCGGCCAGTTGCGCTTCGAGCAGGCCGATCTCGCTCTCGATTCCCGCCGTCTGCTGCTCGATCTCCACCGCCCTCCGCTGCATCTCCTGGAGCTTGATGGGATTGATCCGCGGCCCCGCCTTGGCCACCGCTTTCACCGTCTTCAGCGCTGTCCCGCGCTCCAGACTCGCCACTCGCGACTCGCCACTCTCCACTCTCTTGCGCCACAGGTAATCCTCGTAGTTTCCGGAGTAAACGTTCACCGTCCCGCCGCCGACCTCGAACACCTTGGTGGCCAGCTTGTCGATGAAGTAGCGGTCGTGGGAGACGAACACCACCGTGCCGGTAAAATCGAGCAAGGCGTTGAGCAGCACGTCCTTGGCGCGCAGGTCGAGGTGGTTGGTGGGCTCGTCGAGCAGCAGGACGTTGGAGGGGACCACCAGCATGCGAGCCAGCGCGTAGCGGTTGCGCTCGCCGCCCGAAAGCACGCCGATGGGCTTGAAAACGTCGTCTTCGGAGAAGAGAAAGCAGCCGAGCAGGCTGCGCAGCTCGGTCTGGGTCGCTCGCGGGATCAGGGCCGACAGATCGTCCAGCAGCCGCGCCTTCGGGTCGAGCGCCTTGTACTGGTCCTGGGCGAAGTAGTCGATCTCCACGTTGTGCCCGAGCGAACGCTCCCCGGCTGTCAGCGGCTCGATCCCGGCCAGCAGGCGGATCAGCGTGGACTTACCCGCTCCGTTCGGCCCCACCAGCGCGATGCGGTCCCCGCGCTCGATCACGAAACCGGCGTCCTCAAACACCCGGTTCGCCCCGTAGCTCTTGGCCACGTGCCGGAACTCGGTGATCACCCGGCCGCTTGCCTTCGGCTGCGGGAAGCGGAAGTGGATGGTCTTCTCCGCCGGCGGCAGCTCGATCCGCTCCATGCGCTCCAGCTCTTTGATCCGGCTCTGCACCTGGCTGGCCTTGGTCGCCGTGTACCGGAAGCGGTTGATGAACACTTCGAGCTGGTGAATCTTGTCCTGCTGGTTCTTGTGGGCGGCCTCGAGCTGCGCCAGCCGCTCCTGCTTCAGCGTCTCGTAGCGGGAATAGTTGCCGGCGTAGAAATGGACGCCGCGGTTCCATAGCTCGATGACCTTCTTGACGGTCACGTCCAGGAAATAGCGGTCGTGGGAGACGATAACGAAGGCGTTCGGGTAGGTGTTGAGGTACTCTTCGAGCCAGTTGCGCGCTTCGAGATCCAGGTGGTTGGTCGGCTCGTCGAGCAGCAGGAGATTCGGTTTTTCGAGCAGCAGCTTGGCCAGTGCGGTACGCATCTGCCAGCCGCCGGAGAACTCCTCGGCGCGCCGCTCCCAATCCTGTTTGGGAAAGCCGAGGCCGGCGAGCACAGTCCCGACGCGGGCCTCGATGGTGTAGCCGTCCAGTGCCTGAAACTCGTCCTGGACGCGATGGAAGCGCTCGGCCACCGTCCGGTAGGCGCTGCCCGCGTGGTCCAGGTGAGAGAGTTGCTCGGCGAGCGCGTGCTGCTCCTGCTCGAGCGCCAGCACCTCGGCAAAAACGCTCAAGCACTCCTCGAAGACCGTGCGCCCGGCCAGGCTCAGACCATCCTGGGGGAGGTAACCGACGGTCAGACCCCTGGAGCGGGTGATCTCCCCGCGATCCAGCGACTCCATGCCGGCGAGGATCTTCAGCAGGGTGGTCTTGCCGCTGCCGTTGCCGCCGACCAGGCCGAGGCGGTCCTGGGGCGTCGCCAGCCAGTCCAGCCCCTCAAACAGCACACGCTCGCCAAAGCGCTTGGCAGCGCCGGTTAACTGCACCATTCCTCTAGTTTATCAACGGGGAAGAAACACAGACGGCGCAAGTCGTGGCGCGGGGCCGCGAGTCGGGCGAGCCAGAGGCTTACCCTACTCGCGGTCCCGGCGAGCAGCCGAAATGGGCAGGTCTGAAGTTACTTTCCTTCTCGTACGTCGATGCGCGTCGCCACCAGTTGGGTCTTGTCGTTGAACTTGCCCAAGCAGATAACGCGACGTCCTTCTTTCACGTCGTCCATCGAACCCGGTTTGTTGCGATACGTGTACTTGGTGTCGGCGTTGTAAACAACCTGCCGCTGCACGTTCCCCTTGCGTACGGTGACGGTTGACGTGTCTTTGTTGATCATGTGGATGGTCCCGCTCAGGCGGTCTTCCTTGGGTCCCGCCGCCTTCTTCTCCTTGGCGTACGTCGGCGTGGCCAGGGACAGGGAAAGAACCACCCCCAGGAACAATCCAGTCAGAATGGACAGGCTACGTCTCATGCACCCTCCTTGTTCAAATTGGCACTTCGAACTACCGACTATAATCATACCAGCAACAAAAGTAAAGTGCTTTCGGGGACTTTTTGCGATACTGATCCAGAATGAAACGGAAACTTCGGCAGGCGGGGGTGGTTCTGTGTGTGCTGGCGGCTGGAGTGGGGATCTGGCGCACGCCCAAGGGGTGGTCCTCCCCCCAGGCGGCGCCGGGGCCAGCGCCGGGGAGCTATCGGATCTTACTGGGGTTGAAGGACAAGGCCGGGCGCCGGTGGGACGGCCGCCTGGAGGCCCCCGGGGGACAGGTACGAGCGGTCCGGGGCTGGCACTTCGGCCAGCAGGATGGGGTGACTCCACCGGCCGGCTGGAAGTGCGCCACGCGGCCGCGGCTGTTCAACCCCGCCATCGCCGAACCGCCCGACCAGACTCCTCTGCCTGTCGGCCTGCTGGTCAGTTTCGACGGCCCGCGGCTCGAGGTCCGCACCGCCAACGGGGACTTTGGCTTCGCCCCATCGCAGGCGCCGGCGACCGGCGCTCTGTTGTTTCTGGATGGGCAGGCGTCGGTCGAACGGGTCCCGGCGGTGGAGCTGCAAACCAGCCCGGGGGCCGAACTTGATTACCCGAGCATCGATTATCCGAGCAGCGCCCCAGGGCCGTGGATGGCTTGGCAAAGTTACGACCGTGAGAGCGATTCGGTGTGGGCGCGCCGGCCCGACGGCAAGACTGACCGTCTGCTCGAAAAAGGCGATGTCTATCGGACTGCGGTGGCCACAACCGGCAACGGCGAAACCTGGGTGGTGTGGTCCCAGCAGGTGGCGGGCAATTGGGATCTCTACGGCCGGGCTTACCGCGAGGGGAACTGGGGCCAGACTGTTCGGCTCACAGAAGCGTCCGGGCCGGACATCATGCACCGATTGGCACGGGACGCCGGGGGCAGCCTCTGGCTGGTCTGGCAAGGCGCCCGCAACGACCAGTTTGACATCCTGACCCGCCGCAATGACGGACGGAATTGGGGACCGGAGCAGAACATCAGCCAAAGCGCGGCGAACGACTGGGAGCCGGCCGTGGCCACTGATTCACGTGGAACAGTCTGGGTGGCCTGGGACGGCTATGAATCTGGCAACTACGACGTCTACCTGAGCCGCCTCGGAACCGGCCAGTGGGCCGATCCCGCCGCGATTGCCGCTTCCGCCAACTTTGAGGCCCACGTCGCGCTGGCGGTCGATGGCGCCGGGCGGCTCTGGGCAGCCTGGGACGAAGGCGGTCGCAACTGGGGCAAGGACACCGGATTCACCATTCGCGCCAGCGGCGAGCCGGGTACCGGCCTCTACGCCGAGCGCCGCGTGAAGGTGGCGTGCCTGGAAGGCGGCCGGTGGATCGAGCCGCGGTCGATGCCGGAATACCCGGTCCGCGATCCGGCCTACGATTTCCACGACCGGCCCCAACTCGCCGTCGACGAAGCCGGCCGCATTTGGCTGGCGTGGCGGGCGCGCTACCGGTTTCGCCTCGGCCAAGGCATGGGAGGAGCCATGGGCGGCGGCGCGTGGGAAACCTACGTCTCCGTCTTTGATGGCTCGCGCTGGTCGCCCGCCCAGTTCATTCCGGAGAGCGTGGGCCGGGCCGACACCCGGGTGGCCCTGGCTGCCGCTCCGGGCGGGGGCGTGTGGCTGGCCCAGGCCACTGACCAGCGCAACTTTGCCCAGAATCGGCCTGGCGCTTACGGCCTGATCACGTCGCGAATCACCGCCCCAGGACGCGCGCAGCGTTCCGACCTGGAGCCGTTGCAGATCGACGCCACGGAAGCCCCGCTGGCCCACGCCGCCGAGCGGGTCGACATCGCCAAGGTGCGGGAATACCGGATCGGGGAGCCGCCGCTGCGCATCGTGCGCGGCGACATGCACCGGCACACCGACATCTCCGTCGGCGACGGCATCGGCGACGGCTCGCTCACCGACGCCTACCGCTACGCGATCGACGTGGCCGGCTTCGACTACCTCGCGGTCACCGACCACAATTACGGGGACAACGAATACTCGTGGTGGCGCACCCAGAAATCGGCCGACCTGTTCCGGCTGGGCGACAAGTTCATCCCGCTTTACGCCTACGAGCGGAGCCTGCCGTATCCCAACGGTCACCGCAATGTGGTGCACGCGCGGCGCGGCGTCCGCTGGCTGCCCATTCCTGAGGACGAACGGCGCGGCGAAGCGGGAGCGGCACGCCTTTACGAATACCTCAAGAAAACCGCCGGCATCGCCATGTCCCACACCTCGGCCACCAACATGGGGACCGACTGGCGCGACAACGATCCCGGCGTCGAGCCCGTGGTCGAGATCTTCCAGGGCGATCGCACCAATCAGGAATACGAAGGAGCGCCGCGCTCGCCGATCGGCAGCCGGCCCGACTACCAGCCGGGCGGCTATCGGCCCGCCGGCTACGTCCGCAACGCCTGGGCCAAGGGATACCGGCTGGGAGTGCAGGCCAGCTCGGATCATCTTTCCACG
>JACQDI010000803.1 GCA_016201195.1 Acidobacteriota bacterium
GACATGCTTGACCGGCCATCAACAACAGCGCTGCCGAACACCTCGATCTGGTTTTGCTTGCCAGGTGTTGCCGCATCCGGTTGCATCATCGGGTCGAGCGCAGCGGGTACCATCGTTAGAGACGCCGCGCAAATCCGGGCCAGCTTGCGGCGAGGCTGTGAACCTAACTCGCCGGCGGCACCTCTAACTGCAGTCTCTGCTTCGGACAAGATCATAACGCCAGGGGCCTTTCCATCCAGTCACGCAGCGGCCGCCTTGATCAGGAGCCATTGCGCCGCGTCTGGGGAGCGGAGCTTCGACGCGCGAACCTGACCGGAGACACCCCTCAACCACAACTGTTTCGGAAGATGAGGAGCGAACCTCGGGTCAGAAGCGTGGTAGAAGGTGACCTTCAACCGGTCTTCCTTGGCGAGCATCGAGACGTCATCGATAACCCCGAAAAACAGAATATTGCCGAATTCATAAACAATGACGGCGCCTCGGCAAAATTCGCCGAGCGCCGGCTTTTCAGAGGAGGTCACCATGGTCCACCACCCTTCCGGATTTCCCGGCTCACTGGCGGTTTAGAATCCGCCGGCCAACCGCGATCTCCGCTTGATATTCCGCAATCGCCGTTCCAAACGGACGGCTCGCACAGGTCTACTGATTCCGGAGGTTTCGGCCGCGGTCTGAGGAGCTTCGTGCCGCAATTCGGGCCTCCTTGCCCGCTGCTTTGACCGCTAAGGGGCAGTAATTCCGATTGTCTCTCGTCGTGCCTTTGCTCGCCGACAGTTCCATCGCGACAAGCCAGGGGTTAGCAGTGTGCGGAAAGAGGGCTATGGTCGCTTAAGTATCTTGGAGTGGAAGACTGACGACGAGGCGTCAGCGGAGGCGGGCGCCGGCGCCCGAGGAGAAGGGCGCCGGCGGAATGGACGGCAGTCTTTAGAACAGGTGCGCGACGTTTTCGCCGGCGACTTCCACCCTGGTCAGTCGATAGGTGCCGTCCTCCTTCTGAGCATACATGGTTGTGCGAGAGACCTTCGCCTTCAAAGGCTCCAGTCTGCACTTCACCTCTCCCGCAGGCTTCCCGCCTCTCAGCTCGGTGAGATGTATGAAGTGGTCAGGACCGTCCACGCGATGTTGCATTGTGTAGCGGCCGGGTTTTAGCGTGAGATCGCCGACTTTCGTTTCGGCGGCGAAGTGGACTCCACCCTTCTTGCCTACCTTCATGGCGTGTTCGTGCTCCGCAGCCACCGCTACAGGGTTGAGGAACAGGAGGACCCAAGCCATAGCAGGACACAGCAGTATCCAAAAGCGATTGCTCTTCATTTTGTACTTCTCCTTTCTTGAGCTGGTTGCTCAAAGAACTGGTTCCCTTTCGCACCCTACACAGCAAGCCTGCACTAGGGCAGCGCTTCCTCGGACCAGCCCAGCTTGGCGTGAAGCCGCGGCGGCCCGCCGCCCGGTTCCAGGAGCCGCGCCTAAAACAGGTGGGCAACGTTTTCTCCATTGATTTCCACTCTCGTCAAACGGTTGAAACCGTCCTCCGGGCTGACGAGATGGGCTGTCCGGGCCGCTTTCGTTTTCAACGGCTCCAATCTGCACTCGACCTTTCCCCGGGCGGCTTCCTCGCGCCAGCCGCCGTACGCGTGGGGACCGGGCCTTCCAAGTTCCGTGAATTGCATGTAGTGCTCTGAGGCCTCGGCGAAGTGCTGCACGGCATAGCTCCCTGCCTTCAGCGTCAGATCCCCGACCTTGACATCGGTGCTCAATGTGATTTCGCCCTTCCTGCCGCCCTGCAGGGCCTGCTCGGGCTCCGCCTGATCGGTGCGCTGCGAGGAATGTTTGCAGCAACCCGCTGATTTGCCCGCCCCCGAGCCATGGTCATGCTGAGCGGCTACGGCGGAAGCGCCGCCGGAGAGCAGCAGCCAGGTGAGAGTACTGAGTAGCGTCAGGCACGTTCTGTTGTTTCTCATTCGTTCCTCCTAAGTTTCCCTGCTGACGGTTAGTTGATCCGGCTCGATGCCGGTTCACACCGACGAGCCAGCCGTCGGGCCAGGATCATCCGAAGCTGCCGGCGACCGCGATGGATGCGGATCCGCACCGTGCTCAGCGGCAAGCAGAGCTGTTGGGCGATCTCCTCGTAGCTGAGTTCGTCCAGTTCCCTCAAGCAGAGCGCTGCCCTATGGGTGGGGTGGATGCGATTCAGGCTTTGCCGAAGGATCCCCTCGGTCTCGGCCGCGATGCAAATTTCTTCCGGGGTCTTCTCCGCCGCCGGCAGCAGATCTGAGTACTTCCGTCGCGTTTGGAGATAAATATCCTCCAGGCCGATCGGCTCGTTCTTTCGTTGTCGGAGACGCATGATGCCCCGATTGATGGTGATGCGGGTCAACCACGTCGAGAGCGCGCAGTCTTGACGATAGCCGTGGAGGCTCCGGAAGGCCTTCCAAAGAGCGTCTTGTACCACTTCCTCCGCGTCGGCCGGTTCTTTGACGACACGCAGCGCCATTCGCATCAGGCGAGGCGAATGCGCACGGACGAGTTCGGAAAAGGCGTCCGGGTCGCCTGACCTGGCCCGCGCCACCAGGAAAACCTCTCTTGTTCTTTCCATTGGCTGTGCTCTTTCCGGGGTCGAGTTCATCGTTTTCCTACCGTTCGAGTTCCCACTGTCTAGCTGCAATTGCGGTGCCAAGGGCTCGGAAGGTATCTGACGCGAAGCCCGCCGCGGACGCGCTCTCCAAGGTAGGTCGTGCCAGTAGAGCTTCGGCCCTTTACCAGCCAGGAACCAATACGTTGCGCTCTGTGGGCGGCGCGACGGCGTTTTGATTACCGGGGAGGGACCCCGGCCAGGAAGTGAGCCGCGAGGGGCGGCCTGCCTGATATGGGCCACCGCCCGCCCTTTTGGGACAGCAGCGAGCGAACCGAGTGTCGCAGAGCCTGGACAAGTGCTCCGAATGCCGGTTGGGACGTGGCCAGAATCTCGCTGCTCCACAGGACCTGGACCCTGCCCTCGATGGCACGACAATTGCCCCTTGCGGGGTGGAGCCAGTGAATTGTCAGACACTGCGATGCCAAGCAAAGTAACGATTCTCTATGCGCTCGTTTTGACCGCTGCCCGGGTTTTCTCTCAACCCTCTGCGGCCGAGAATACGCTGGTTACTCCGCCCGCGCCCTCGATCGAACGACTATCGACATTCCTGGAGGGCGCGGTCACAGAGCTGGATCGTCTCATGGCATCGATCGAACAAGCGAAATCGGCTGAAAC
>JACQDI010000793.1 GCA_016201195.1 Acidobacteriota bacterium
AAGTGGCCCGCTCATATCGCCTCCGTGAAGCAGTCCGAGGAGCGCTGGGCAATCCGGGACGGAGTTTCCAGCATATTGAACGCCGTACTGATTATCTGCACATTCGGGCGCAGTACGACGGTTTCCAGGCGGCGGGCGTGCGCTGGAGGACGAAGCTCCGTGCTCGGGAGGCAATGTGGTGTATGCTTGCAGTCTCGAAGAAGCAGGGCACGCACATTTTGAGGCGGGAAAGGGAAGATTCATCGATGGACTCATTCCGAGTTGCGACAGGGGGTGTCGAGAGCAAACCGGGCGAAACCGCGCAGAATCTCGAGAAGATCCGTGATTGGTGTGAACATGCCGCACGGAAGGGAGCCAGATTGGCCCTTTTCCCGGAACTCTCAGTGACCGGGTTCATCCCCAACCACCCGATTGGCGATCACTCCGCGTGGGTCCGGGAGGCGCTCGTTGGGGCCAGGCGGCTGGCCGAGCCCCTCTCGGGTCGGTCTGTGGCTGTCCTCAGGGAAATCGCGCGGGCCAGTGATCTGCATGTCGCGGCGGGTCTTATGGAGGACGCTGGAAACTTGCTCTACAACACGATGGTGCTGGTGGGCCCGGAAGGTCTGCTGGGCGCCTGGCGGAAGATGCACATCC
This sequence comes from Acidobacteriota bacterium, assembly GCA_016201195.1. Classification (GTDB taxonomy): domain Bacteria; phylum Acidobacteriota; class Terriglobia; order Bryobacterales; family JACQDG01; genus JACQDI01. Next base: position 634 of record JACQDI010000793.1, read on the forward strand.
CGATGTTCGAGACGCCGTTCTACAACGGAGGGCCCACGCCCGTGGTCGCGGAGACGTCCCTCGGCCGGCTAGGCGTCAACATCTGCTTCGATGCGCTGATGCCGGAATCGACCCGGTTGCTTGCTGTCCAGAACGTGGAGATCGTCCTGTTTCCTTTCGCGGCGGATCCGCCACCGGGCACTGCGGCGGCGTGGGTGGATTGGGCTGGCCCCGCCGTGCGGGCGCGATGCGTGGAGAACGGTGTGTTCGGAGTGGCCTGCAACTACACCGGCCACGTCGCATACGCTGGAGCCGAGCAGACGTTCCCCGGCGGCGCCATGGTCGTAGGGCCAAGAGGCAAGGTATTAGCAGAACAACGAAGCGACGGAAACTGTCCTCCCATGTTGTTTGCGGACCTGTACGCGGACACTTTGCTCGACGCTCGTGCCGACCCCGAGTACCTCTTCCGCTTCCGGCGTCCGGAGTTGTACGGTCCGCTAGCCCGATGAGGGCGACCACGCTGACCTGGGACAATGGACGCAGACTAACGGGGCCGCGGAATGTTCACTTCCACCGAGGTCGCGTTTTGGAGGCGCCCTCCGGTTTCACCAAAATAGGCAGGTTTGTACGTCCACATCTGGAGCATCGAAAGAGGGTCCGAAAACCGCTGGTCGCGCGCGGCCACCCCTGCCGGAAACATCTCCAAAGGGGGAGCCGTGATTGCAGCGGCCCCTACGGCCGTTTTCGCCATCAGGTAGAGGAATTCCGCGGCGTTGACCCGCCGGCCGGCTAGCTCGATCGCCGTCGGGATTGCATCGCTCGGCGCCAAGGCGCGCGCGGCGGCGCGCACTTGTTCGGCAGTGAGGCGAACCGGCTCTCCCGCCTTCGGTTCCAAACGAGTGGGTCCCAGGATGTCCGGGTAGTCAGCCTTCTTGCCGGCGAGCGCCGCCGCCAGAAGCTGCCAGGCCTCCACCAGGGAGTGAGCGCCACGAGGCGAGGTGACCGAGAGCGGTAATGCCCCGCGCCGCTCGACGGAATCGATGATCTGGCGAGCCAGCGGGATCGCATCCTCCGCCCGCGGCGTCAAAAAGTGGGATCTTGCCATCTGATAAACCTGGCGGAAGGTGATGGGCTGGTAGCCCTTCTCTCGAATCGCCCAGGTCAGAAACTCGTCCACCCGCTCCAGTAGGAATTTCCGATACTCGGGCGGGAACCGCCGGCCTGTCTCGCGGTTGTGGCCGAACAGGTCGCCGTCGTGAAATCCGAAGACGGCAAACGCCGGGATCTCAGGGTCCAAGTGAGCCAGCCGTTGCTCGACCTTGGCGTAGATGTCGGGGGCGGGCCGGGGAGGGTTTTGTTGCGCGGCAGCAGGCAGGGATGCCTGCTTCTCCGCCCACTGCTGCCGCGCCCATGTCATGAACTCACCGGGGTGGACGAAAACATCGTCCGGCCGGTTCAGCGTCCCCATATACCAGAGCCACGCCGAAGGCAGGGTAAACCAATCGTGGGTGCCGATTCCCATCTTCACGCCGTAGTCTCTGCGGCAAACCGCCATGATCGGCGCTTTGAAAAACCGGCCGGTGGAAAGCGGGGGTCGGCCAAAGTAGGCAACCATTTCCTCCAGGCCGCCGGCGCGCGCGTGGTCCAGCGTTCCCGTCGTGGGATCCAGGGCGTAGCGCTCATATTCCCACACTACCTGGGTTGCCTCCTCCCAGGGCTTCGCGCCGACCCTATCGATCAACTGGGGAAAGGGAGGCCGGTTGGCGCCATGATGGTGCCAGTCCCGCCCACTCTTCTTCAAGCCCTCCATAAGTTCGGGGGAATTTCTCCGATACGTACGGAAGGAGAGGCCGGTGAAAAAGGGTTCGATGGTCACCCCGTGGCGCCGGCACACTTCCTCGAAGCCCCGGTACGCTTCGACGGCGAGCGCTTCATCGGAGGGATCGAGAAAGTGGTTGGTGTTGAGAAAAACGCACAGATAACGCGGCGCCTGCCGAGGCTCCGCGCACAGCCTCAGTGGCGCCGCCAGGAAGCCTACGGCCAGCAGAATCTTGCCAACAGGGTTCACGGGATTTCCCCCTTTCCAGGTCGAGTTTCGTCCGAAACCGCCCTTCGAGGATCCGGTGAAATGATATCATTGACATTTCTCTATGGTCAACATACAATCGGTCAGGGAGTTCAACATGCGAGTGCACTGCATCGTATTGGCATTTCTGATCGCCGTTGGGTCCGCAGTCCTGATGGCGCAGTCCTATCAAGGGGAGATCGCCGGGACCGTCACGGATGCCAGCGGAAGCCTGATTCCGAAAGCGCAGCTCTCCCTGATTCAGATTGACACGGGCCGGCAGCAGGCGGCGGCGGCGGACGCACAAGGCCGGTTTCGTTTCCTGCAACTGCCGCCCGGCCGTTATCGGCTGGAAGTCCAGCATCCGGGATTTCGCAAGTTTCAACAGTCGCTGACGCTGGAAGTGGGAAGCCGCGCCCTGGTCGATGTGGCTCTGCAAGTTGGCGAGCT
>JACQDI010000794.1 GCA_016201195.1 Acidobacteriota bacterium
CGGTAGCGGCTAGCCCGGTGGGGCAGGAGGTTTGGAACAGCACCTCACCCGTCTCGCTCAGCAAGCCGAACCGTGCTGAAGTGCCTCCCACGTCCATCCCGATGGCATAGCGGCTCACTCTTTCGATTATGAGACCATAAGCTCGCCGCCGAGGAAGGTGGCGGTGACATTCACGTTTTCATCGAGGAAGAGAATGTCGGCGCGCTTTCCAGGCGTGAGGCTGCCAAGGTCGTCGTCGGCGCCCACGATTTGAGCGGGGGTGAGGGAAGCCATGCGGACGGCCTGCCAGAGGGGACATTCCACCAAGTCGCGGAACACGCGGACCATCTCGTTCATGGGGTAGACCGAGGAGGCGAGCGCCGTTCCGTCGGGGATGCGGGCCTCGCGGTTGCGCACCACGGCCTTCATGCCGTGGCGCGGGCCGAACGCGTACTCGCCGTCGGGCATGCCGGCGCCTCGCATGGCGTCGGTGATCACGGCCAGCTTCTCGTAGCCCTTGTTGCGGAAGGCCAGGCGCAGCATCTCCCGCGATAGGTGCTTGCCGTCGGTGATCAGTTCCGAGCTGAGCCGGTCATCCAGGTAGACGGCCTCCACGATGCCCGCCGCGCGCGGGTTCGGGGTACCGCGCCAGCGGTTGTTCATGGCGTCGGTCATGGCGCAATAGAGGTGGGTGACGTGGTTAACGCCCCATTCGACCGCCCGGTTGATCTCGTGGTAGAGAGCTTCGCTGTGGCCGGCGTTGGCATTCGCGCCGCGGCGGTGCAGCTCCTCGACAAGCTGGCGAGCGCCGTCCAGCTCCGGGGCCAGCGTCATCGAGGCGATCGGACCGCGTTCCAGGATCTGCTTCCACTCGTTCGGGTCCGGGTTGTGCACGTGCTCGGGCAGGTGGCAGCCCCGCTTGGACATCGCCAGGTAGGGCCCTTCGATGTGCGCTCCCAGCGCCCGCCCCGAGCCTTGGGGGCCGGAGCGGTATTGCTGAATAGCATCGAGCGCGGCAAGGATCTCGCCGAGGGGCGCGGTGGCGGTGGTCGGGCACAGCGCCGTGGTCCCGTGGGCGGCGTGGTAGCGGAAGACTTGCCCTACGTCGGAAGGCGTGGCATCCATGAAGTCACTGCCGTGCCCGCCGTGGACGTGAATGTCGACGAAGCCGGGAGAGATGTAGCCGCCCCCGGCGTCGAACTGCGGCTCACCGGCCGGGATGAGATCGGCCCGCTGCGGCCCGGCATACTCGATGCGACCCCCCCCGGCCACCACCATGCCATCGGGGATCAGGCCGTTGTCGGCGATGAGGGTCCCGTGAATGAATACCGGCACAGTGTTCTGGTTGTCACCCCTGGAATCGGTACATCGCCTCAGCGATAGAGAGTCCACGCACCTCGATTCGCTTCAGGTCGGTGGAGCCGACTCCGTGCCCTTCGGCGAGCTTCAGGGTATTGTCGCAACGCTCGAAAGGCGCTGTGCCCCGGCTGGCCGAGGGATCATAGCCCATCACCGCTGTGGCCACCGCATCGGTCGAGACCGGATTGGCGCCTGCGACCAGCACGCCGGGGGACACCGGGCGCACGCCCTTGATCCACGGACCCTCGCCGCCGGCGATGGTTTCCACGCCGTCGATGATGGCGAAATCGATGGGGCGCGCCGCCGACAGGTCGGCCACGACGCGCGGGACCCGATAGCCTCCCTGGCGGGGCGAGTCGGGGTGGAGTTCCTGCGGGGCGCTCTTGGCGGGGCCCCGTTTGCCGAAATGGAGCACCGACCCCCGGCCGCTGCCGGGCTTTTCGTTGGGCTCGTTCTCGCCGGCGTCGTCGCCATAGATGGCGGCCGGGGTGATACCAAAGCAGTTCTTGAGCGACAGGGTGACCCCGCAGGTCTCGTGATTTTTCAGCTTGGCCATGCTGACGAACACGTCGGTGTCTTCGTAGGAATGGTTCAGGTCGTAAGCGGGGAACATGTAGCCGCCGGTGGGCGCCTTCAGTCGCGAGTAGCGCTTGCCCTGGCCGAGCGCGTTGGTGTTTTCGAACTCGACGTGGGCCGCCGCGCTCATCAGACGCCGCACCCTCCACCCGGCGTTGAGCATGTAGTCCTCGAGCGGCCCCGCAGTGGCCCAGCAGCTTTCGACCAGCCGGACGCGCCTGGCGCCGGCCCGGTCGAGCAGGTGAAGGAACGCCTCGACCAGCGCGGGGTGCGTGTAGTGGGTGACCCCCAGCGGCATTCCCTTCACGCGCAGGCCGGGGTCCCCGGTGAGATTGAGCTTGATGGTGACGGTCTTGCCCTTGACCAGTCGCGGCAGGCCGCCCAGTTGGTCCATCATGGTGGAAAGCGTGGCCGCAAGATCCTCGTCATAGGTACGGCAGCGCGCGATCGACACCGGCGCGGCGGGAGCGGCTTTGGCCGGCAGGGCGGCTGCCGCCAGCGTCGCAAGCAGTTCTCGTCGAGTCATCCTGGTTCTCTCCTTTCGGATCCCTTTCAGCGCAGAGACGCCGAGGGCGCAGAGGTTTCTGGTTTCTTCTCCAACAGGATCGTGGCGAGCACGCCCACCTTGTCCAGGTCGGCCGCCCCCTCGTCCCGAATCTTATACACTTCCAGCTCTCTCGCCGGGCCTTCCGGAGAGATCATTTTCACCTGCCGGAACTCGGGCGGGAAGTGCAGCGCCACGTTCTCGATGGGATAGCCGGAGTAATTAAGCAGGTGAAGCACCAGGCGCTCGCCGTTGCGGTCGTCGAGCAGGCTCGAGAGCATGCTGGAGACGTTGTAGAGGCGCACGCCGGGGTGAACCCGGTCGATGGCCCGGTTCATCCCCTTCCACAGGTCCTCGATGCGCCCCACTTCCTTTTCGTCGAGGGTGATCTCGTCGCCGTGCAGGTTGGGCGGCTTCATCTCCGGGGGGCTGGTGAGCATGGTGTTGCCGGCGCCGGTGAACTGCCCGAGGACCTGCTTCTGCGCGGGGGCCAGCAGTTCGGCCTCCAGGTTCAGGACCATGGTGGAGTCGCGCAGCGCGTCGAGGCTCAGCTTGGAGCGGGGGACGACGCGCAACGGAATGTGCTTCACCGTAATCATATCCAGGATGCCGCCGGAGACCAGCGCGCCGCTGTCGGCGTCCTGCACCACCGCCAGTTCCCCGCGGGTCAGCAGCCCTCGCCATGCGGGGTGCTCTTCGAAATAGCGCAGGTAGAGCGCCATCCGTCTCCAGCTTTGGAGCGCCGCTTCCTCGCGGGCGAGCAATCGGCCGCGGAAGTCGTCGTCGAGGGCGACCACCCAGCGCGCTCCGAGCACGGCCGCGTCGCAGATCGAGTGCAGGTAGCTTTCGACCGGCAGGACGCGCTGCGGGGGAGGCAGGTTGGCCACCCAGATGGGCGCGTCGGTCGCCGCCCGCGCAAACAGCAGGAAGCCGGCGTTGGTGTTGAACCACGGCGAGCCGGTGGGACCGGCGCGGGTGGCGCCGTTCTCCTGCACTTGGATCCCCGGCCACACGCCCTGGTAGGTGGCGGCGATCTCTTTGGCTTCTCGGAGCCGAATGGATCGCCGGGGCAGCATCTCGATAACGGGAACTTTCGAGCCGGCCAAGGTGTCGCGGACCGATTCGGCGACCGGGGCGGGGAAGTCGCCTTCGAGCACGATGCCGGAGAGGTGGGCGGCGATCGCCTGCCGGGCCTGTTCGCGCGGGTCGCCGCCCGGACGGATGACGCCAAGGGTGACCAGGCCGCGCTGGGCGGCCTGCTCGGCGAGCGGCCATTGCTCGCGTTCCAGCAGCAGGCAGTTAATCGGCGTGTCTTTCAGCAGCTCGAGGTTCTTCGGGTCCGGCGAGATCCACCGCGCAGGCACCCAACCGGCCAGGCTGACGTTCAGGATGAAGGCGAGCAGCATGTTCAGCGATCCCGATCACTTCATCGTAAACCGTTTGGATGGCGGGCGGCAAGGGGGATAGGCTATGCTCGGCCCGCGCTAGCCGCCAGCCACGCCCATGGCGCGGAATACCGGTTGCGCACAACACCCACGCCTGGACAGATGTCTAACGGCCCAGCCGCTCAGGCGCGGCCCGCTTTTGGCCGTCGCCTGCAGCGCCGGTTAGCCATCACGTTCGGGACATCCAGCGCCTTGGATCGCGCTTCGCGTGCATGCAGGCGACAATGACGATGACGTCCTCGTAAACGCGATAGAAGATTGCGTAGGGGAACCGACGAACAAGTGCCCGCCTGGTATCTCGACGAATTACCGGGCACATGGCCGGATGAGCAGCAATACTCTCGCGGACCGACTCCACGGCCGCTAAGAACTCATCACCCAAGCCCGGACGCCGGCGCTCATACCAGAGAAATGCCTCATCGATATCGGCAGCAGCCGCAGGACGGACAATGACTCGTATCACAAGGTGCGGCTACGAATCCGGTGAAGCACTTCTTCCCAGGGAATGCCGTTCGGGCCCTCTCGGTCCAATTCCTCGAGTCGCCGATCCAGTTCCTCGCGCTGGGCAGTCGTCAGCGGGATCGCCTCGGGCGTCGCCGACAGACTCTCCCAAAGCTCCTCCAAGAGCCGCAAACGTTCTTCCGAACTCAGGCTGGCAATATCTATGGTTCCCACGGGACAATTATAACTCGGGTTCCCCTTTCCCGGTGGGAGCGCGGGAGGAGGTCGTCGTGATGGCTAACGTCGCCCTTCAGCGGCGCGCCGCCTGCGGCGCGTCCGGTGCAACGCCTCGTTTAACCCGGTCGGCATAACACCCCTCGCTGGCCGGCATAACACCACAACTGCCGCCGCCGGTCTGCGCCGGCAACTCCTTGCGGCGTAACCACTTCCACCTCATTCTTCAAACTGCCTCCGGGGTGTTATGCCGACCAGCCCGGTCGCCTTAATCCCCCGCGTCTCGCTCGACACCGGCTTCCGCAGCCGGTCCAGAGGGCTGTGCACGCCTCGGCCGCCGCGGTTCAGCACGTGGGTGTAGATCATCGTAGTTTTACATCCCGATGCCCCAGCAACTCCTGCACGGTCCGGATGTCGTACCCGTCTTCCAAAGTAGTAGGACGAGGCGGGAAACACCCACTGCCAGCCCCACTCGCGGTCCAGGAGATGGGTGGCGAAGGAATGTCGAAAAGTATGCGGCGTCGCGGCCTTGGTCAGACCGGCCCGGCGGACGGCTTCATGCACGGCCTTCTCAATGACTGATTCGTGCAGGTGGTGGCGATGGCGGACGCCAGTCCCTCGGTCGAACGCATGGGGATATTTCCGGGCCAGCGCATCGGGCAGCGGCGCCCGGCCCAACCCAGCCTTCAAATCGGCTTCGTGTTGCCGCCGTACGCCCACCAGGTGCTCTTGGAGCGGCTGCTCCAGCACTCCCGGCAGCATGGTCACGCGATCCTTCCGGCCTTTGCCGTCTCGCAGCAGGATGGCGCCACCGCCGAAATCCAGGTCCTGGACCCGCAGCCCGAGTCCCTCGAACACTCTCAGTCCCGAACCATAGAGCAGGGCGCAGACCAGTCGGGGAACGCCGTCCAGGCGGTCCAGGACGGCCTCCAGCTCCTCGCGCGTCAGCACCACCGGCAGCCGCTTCGGCCGGCGCGCCCGGACCACTCCCTCGATGCGGTTGAGCGGCTGCTCTAGCTAGCTACTTTCTGGCGCAAAAATCGGTTTCTTGAAAAGCGCTCGGACCGGCGGGGTTCAATGCATTTGGAGAACGCACGAAAAGCCCACCGGGACAACCGGTGGGCCAGAAGAAATGGACTGCTGTTGATGAGTGAGGGGAGC
>JACQDI010000795.1 GCA_016201195.1 Acidobacteriota bacterium
CTTGCTGGCCTTGTGCTCGCTCCGCGCGGGTGACAGCAAGCGAGCCTCGCAGATTCTGGCCCAGGGACTGCCGCAGGCGCCCTGGCTTCTGGGCCGGCTGCTGGCGGCGATCGAAGAAAGGGCGGGGATCCCGCCGCGCGAGGCGCCCGCGGAGATTCCTGCGGCGCCGGCTCGCTTCGGGGGGCTGCGGCGAGGATTGGTATACCTGCGGTCCGAAAAGTGGGGGAAAGCCTTGGCCGCGTTTCGCGCCACTCCGCCGGATAACCCGAAAGTGGGGTATGGCCTGGGGGTGAGCCTGTACTATTTGGGACAGTTCGAGGAATCCCGGCAGAGGCTGCTGGAGGTTCTGGACCGACTGGATAACCCGTTCCGGAGTGAGGCCCGGACCACGCTGGGGAAAAACACCCTGGAGTTGGGGGATGCCAGAGGCGCCATCCTGCTGCTGCGACAGGCCATAACCGCCGGCTCGTCCATCCCGGACAACTATTACGCTTTGGGCCTGGCGTTTTTGCGGTCCGGCCGGACGACGCTGGCCCGCCGCGCCTTCGAGCGGTGCGCCACGCCCGAGTTCGTGCGGCAGCGGCTCGCGGAAACCAAATTGCTCACCTGTTGAATCGGGAGTATAATGGAGACGAAGTAAAGGGGTCCCGTATGCGTTGGTGTGTCGATCGGGACTTGGTTCGCAACCACCCTTGGGGCGGGCGCGGTACGCCTGTTCCGTCACCCGTGTTACGCCATCCACAGCGTCTCCGAAAGGGGGCCGTATGTTCGAGTATGTCAATGAGCCGCCAAAGGATAAGGAAACCGTTCGGACCAGGGTGCTGATGGTCATCGTCACCCTGATCTCGGCGGCCGGTGTTTTTGCGGTTCTCTATTACGCGGCGAGCGCGGGGTAGTGGCTGCTCGGATTCTACGCATCTCACGCAAAGCCGCTACGCCCGCAAAGAAACCTCGGGAAGCGGGGTGCGAATTTTCCGTCTTTGCGTGAGGTTGCTGCCCTCCTTGCCGTCCCTCAGAACGTAAAGCGCAGCGCAAGCTGGATGATGCGCGGGTCGTACGTTTGGCTGATCTGCCCGAACGTCCCGGAAGTGATGGTGCTGTTGGGCTCCCGGAACTGCGCGTGGTTGAACAGGTTGAAGAACTCAGCCCGGAAGTCGACCTTCGCCCGCTCCCGGACCAGATTCGTGCTTTTGGCGAGCGCGATATCGAAATTCGTCCGGCCCGGCGCCCGCAGGATGTTCCGCCCCAGGGTGCCGTAAGTGCGCTGCGAGGGATTGGCGACGTAGTCGAGGCCCGGCCCGGTGAGGGGTACGCCGGCGAAGCTCGCAGGATTGAAATAATAGTTCCCGGCTCGGCCATTGAACGTCTGAACTTGATGCGGATCGTAGATGCCAACGGAGCTGCCGACGAGATTGGCCCGTACCAGATTGGGATCGCCGGCGCCCGAGGGGCCGGGGCGGGTCCTGCTGCGGCTGATGTTTGACAACACGTCGTAGGGGAAGCCGGTGCGATAGGTCACGATGGGGTACAGGCTCCAGCCCTTGGTCAAACGGCCCGGCGCACTCTTGGAAACGCGGTCGAAGGGCAGGTCCCAGCCGCCGCTGAAGACAATGCGTTGGCGGATGTCCTCTGCCGAGGAGGCGTAGAACTGCCGCCAGTTGTAGTACGGGACGCGGCTGTTAGTGGCGCCCTCCCGGAACCCCGACGCGTTGTCGATGCTGTGGCCGTAAGTGTAAGCCAGAGTGAAGTAACTGGTGCCGAAGAAGCGATTCTCGGAGAGCCGCTTGGTGAGGCTGGCTTGCAGGCTGTGGTAGTTCGCGCTGGACAAGTTCATGAAGGTGTCGAGGTAGCTGAAGCTGCTGGCAGTGGCGCCGGGTTGGGTGGCGAAGACGCGGTTGCTCGTCCCCCGGACGAACGGGTTGGTGTCGGTCAGGCTGGTTAGCTTGTGGCTGGAGCTGCCGACGTAACTCAGCTCCGTGTTCAGGTTGCGTACCAGCTCCTGCTGGATGCTGAGGTTGTACTGGTAGATATACGGCGTGCGCAGGTGCGGATCAACGAAATACACGCCGCCGCCGCCGAACGGCAGAAAGCCCGCGTTCCCGAAATTGAGGTCCTTGGCTGGGGGCCTGGAGGGGAACGAATTGGGAATGTCGGCGGCGATGAACGGCTGGGTCATGTAGTTCACCTCGCGCGTCGGGTTGGCCTCAAGCGGGTCGAAGAACAGGTCGGCGAAGCCGAAGAACGGCGCCTGGCCGTTGAACTGGAGGTTGTCTTCCCCCTTCAGGATGTCGTAGAAGACGCCAAACCCGCCGCGGATGCTGGTCTTGCCTTTGCCGAGGGGATCCCAGACGAAGCCGAAGCGCGGCGCCCAGTCGTTCTTATCCGGGAAATTGGCGCCCTGCGGCGCGCCCGGATCGCCAGGGAACAGCAGTCCGACGGGAGCCTTGGTGAAAACCTGCGACTGCTGGCCGAGCTTCAGAGAAAAGGATCGGCCGCGAGTGTCGATCTTGGGCGAGCTGTAGTCATAGCGGAGGCCGAAGGTGAGCACCAGATTTCGCGCCACCCGCCACTCGTCCTGTGCAAAAAAGTTGTACGACTTGGTGCGAATGTCGGAGGGCGCCTCGCCGAACTGGAGGAGTTCGTCGGGAAGGCCCAGCAGGAAATCGGCGCGATCGTTGCCCGAACCGATGCCGCCGTTGCCGGAGGCGCCGCTGAAATAAAAGTTCCCGTTGACGTAGAAGTCGTAGACGGTGTTGTTCTGGTAGGGCGAGAACATGAACCCGAACTTCCAGGTGTGGCGGCCTTTGGTCCAGCTCAGGGTGTCGGACCAGACATAGGTATTGTCGATGAGATTGGTTGGTCCCTGCGGGCTGAAGCCGATGGTCAGGCCGCTGTTGAAGCTCACCCGGGGCGGGCCGGTGGGGTGGTCGGGCGTGATGCCGATGCCGAGGTCGGCCGCCTTGGGCAGATCAATGGCCGGCGAGGCCTGCAGGCCGTTGTTCCGCTGCGCCGTGAAACGAAGGTCGTTGAGCAGGTTGGGCGAAAAGACCTTGGTGTAGGCGATGTTGCCGAAATAGCGATGGCTGCTGCTGGTGGTCGCGTACCCGCTCACGTTGGCGCCGTCGAACGGGTTCAGCGATGGCGCGCGGCGCGCGCCCAGGGTGACCGACAAGCGGTCGCTCTGCGTGAGCAGGAAGTCGAGCTTGTTGGTGAGCTCGTCGTTGTCTTGCTTGCCGCCTCCCCGGGGAGACAGCCGGCCGCTGGGCGAAGTGGGAATCAAGTTGTTCTTGAGATAAGCCTTGGCCACGCTGTTGAAGCGGCTCGGATCGATAATGGCTTGGCCCGCGAGGTTCGGATTGGGTTGGAAGAAGGGGAACTTCGTCAAGAAATTCGCGACGCCGGTGTCAGGGTTGCCGCGATTGGACCGCGAGAAATCGCCGTTCAGCTCGGCGGGGGTGAAGGTCGTCACATCGGCCGGCACCGACGTCTGCACCAGGCGCTGGCCCTGGTAGCTCGTGAAGAAAAAGAACCGGTCCTTGCCGTGAAGGACGCGGGGGATGTCGATCGGGCCGCCGATCGAAGCGCCGAATTGGTTGCGCTTCAGGATCGGCTTGGGAATCTTGTTGGCGTTGTTGAAAAATGGATTGGCGTTGAACGCATCGTTGCGGACGAAGTCATGGGCGCCGCCATGCCAGTCGTTGGTGCCAGACCGGGTGACGATGCTAATGATGCCGGCGCCGTTGCGGCCATATTCGGCGGTGTAGTTGCTGGTCAACAGACGGAACTCAGCTACCGCGTCGGGGTTGGGAGTATACACGGGGCCGTTATTCAGCAGGTTGTTGTTCATGCCGCCGTCGAGCAAATAGGTCACCGAATCGGTGCGGCCGCCGGCAATACTGAAACTGAAGCCTCCCGGACCGCCGTTAGGACGCTGTTCGGTCACGCCGGGCTGGAGCAGCGCCAAATCCAGCATATTGCGCCCGTTCAGGGGCAGGTCGTGGAGCGGCCGGGCAGTGACCGACTGGCCGAGCATGGCGACCATGGTCTCCACGGTGGAGGTGAGCGCCTCGACCTGTACGGTCTCGGTGACCGCGCCGACCTTCATGTGGATGTCGAAGCGGAGCGACTGGTTGATCTGGAGCGCCTGGGTCTCCGTCACGACCTTGGTGAAGCCGGTGTGCTCGGCGGTCACCTGGTAGGCGCCGATCGGCACGGACAGAACCTGGAAGTTGCCTTCCGAGTCAGTCAAGGTTTCGCGGCTGACCCCGGTTGCCGTGTTGGTGACAGTGATCTTGGTATCGGGCAGCAGGGCCCCGGACGGGTCGGTCACCGTTCCGACCACGCGGCCCGTCGCGTCCTGCGCCGGCAACGGAAACACCGCCGCCAGCAACAGCAGGGCACAGAATACAAACAGTTTCTTCATAACCCCACCCCCTAGTGGAAGTTCTAAGCGTAAATCATGATATGGAGATCCCGGAAAGTCAAGTAAACTTATGTAAACTTATGCCCGGGTCCACCGCACCAGCCGCTCGCCGGCTTCCTGTAACGTGTTGTCTTTCTTACAGAAACAGAACCGGACCTGCCGCGCGCCGCGGGCCGGGTCGGCGTAAAAGCTGGACCCGGGAACGGCGGCAACTTCCGCCTCGACGATCATGCGGCGGACGAACTCGACGTCGTTATCCGCGCCGAAACCGGAGATGTCGGTCATGATGTAGTAGGCCCCGTCGGGAATGTAGCAGTGAAAGCCGGCTCTCTGGAGCCAGCCGAGGAGCAGGTCGCGGCGGTGCTGGTACTCGGACTTCAAGCGGGCGTAGTATTCCCGAGGTGAAGCCAGCGCGGTGACACCGGCCTGCTGGAGGGGTGCGGCGGCCCCCACGGTCAGAAAATCGTGCACCTTCCGGATGGGGTCGGTCAGCGCGGGCGAGGCGATCACCCAACCGACGCGCCAGCCGGTCACCGAATAGGTCTTGCTCATGCTGTTGACGAGCACGGCGCGGTCCCGCATGCCGTCGAGCGTGATCATGGGATGGTGCGGGCCGGCGTCGCCGTAGAGGATGTGCTCGTAGATCTCGTCGGTGTAGGCGAGCGCGTCGAACTCGTGGCACAGGCCGGCGATGAACTCCAGCTCCTCGCGGCGAAACACCTTGCCCGTCGGGTTGTTGGGCGTATTGAGGATGATGCCCCGGGTGCGTGAGGAGAAAGCCCGGCGCAGGGCATCCTTGTCGAAATGCCAGTCGGGAGGATAGAGGGTCACCAGCTTCCGCGCCGCCCCGCACAGCTCTGTGTCCGGGCCGTAGTTCTCGTAGAACGGCTCGAAGGTGATGACCTCGTCGCCGGGGTCCACCGTCGCCAACAGCGACGCGATCATTCCTTCGGTCGAGCCGCAGCAGACCGTGATCTCGCGCTCCGGGTCGATCTCCAGGCCGTACCAGGCGCGGTACTTGGCGACCAGGGCGTCGCGAAAATTCTTCGCTCCCCAGGTGATGGCGTACTGGTTGATGTCGTCGCACACGGCCTGCTGGGCGGCGGCCTTGATTTCCGGCGGGGCGGGGAAGTCGGGAAAGCCCTGCGCCAGGTTGACGGCGCGGTGCTCCAGCGCCAAACGGGTCATCTCGCGGATGACCGACTCCGTAAAGTTCGCGGTGCGGCGCGCCGCGGCGTTAGCTCTCATAGAAATTGTTGATTTTATGATTTGTTGATTTGGTGATTTGAAACCCCCCGGGGCCGCCGGTTGGGGTTCAAATCAACAAATCAACAAATCATAAAATCAACAAATCAGGGATCTGTGTTCATCTCTGGTTTCCATAGAGTCTTCGGTAGATCTCGGCGTTGCGCAGGACGGCCTGCACGTAGTCGCGGGTCTCGGTGAACGGGATGCTTTCGACGAACTCGGCGGGGTCGGCCGGAGCGCGCCAGGTGAGCCACTTGTCGGCGCGGTGTTCGCCGGCGTTGTAGCCGGCCAGGGCCGGTTCCAGGCGCCCTTCGTACTGGTCCAGAACCTGGCGCAAATGCAGGGTACCGAGCTTGAGGCTGGTTTCGGGGACGTAAAGCTGGGTGACGGAAACAGGCCGCATGCCCAGGCGGCGGCCGAGGAGCCGTCCGGTGGAGGGCATGATCTGCATCAGGCCGCGGGCGCGCGCCTTGGAAATGGCGCCGGGGTTGAATTCCGATTCCTGACGAATCAGGGCGGCCACCAGTAAGGGGTCGAGCTCGTGCTGTCTGGAGTAGGCCTCGATCTCATCGCGCCAGGGCAACGGGAACAGCAGCTCCCAGAAGCGGCGGGGCATGGCGTCCAGCGGGTAGGCGAGATATGCTGGCACGTAACGTTTGAGATAGCGGATGGCGCTGTGGTAATTGCCGCGCTCGGCGGCCTGCTCGGCCAGTTCCAGGCCAGCCTGATAGGCAAAGCGCGGGGCCGAGTCGGCGCGGAACCGCAGCTCGCGCTCGCCCAGGTCGGCCAGGCCCAACCGGTAGAGCAGCCGGGCGCGCCGCAAGAGAGGGGCCCAATCAGCAGGCGCCTCAGCCGGCAGAGGCGGCGCCGCAGGAATGCCCCCCAGCAGGCGCAC
>JACQDI010000796.1 GCA_016201195.1 Acidobacteriota bacterium
AAAGTAGCAACCAAAGCCCGTTGAAAACCCAAACCCTCGGACGGGGGATTTAGTTCAACCCCGATTCTGTCGCGGCTTACGCGCGACAGGAATCCTTAATTTGTTAGGCTGGTGCGGTTCGTGAGCTTCGGCACGCAGTGGCGGCACCTTAGCTTCTGCTAGTGAAACCAAGAGCCGCAGAGCATCGTTGACCGCAGCGGAATCTCTAAACACCGCCGCGACATCCGGATCGAGGAGCACGACATTCGTACCCTGGCGATAGCGCTCGTAGTACTTGCCTCGAACTGCGCCTGTAAAGTCGTACTCGGGAAGCATGTCGTCGTCAGAATTGGTTCTCCGTTTTTGACTCATACCTTATTCTCTCACGCCGGGTTGCACGCCTGGCGCTGATGATTCGGATGGCCTCACCACGATCTACGTGGACAACCACCAGCACCCGTCGCGATGCGGAGTAGCCGATCGTCACGACCCGAATCTCATCTATCGAATGGAGCGGATCTGCAATCGTACCGGCGAATGGATCGCCGAAGACAGTAGACGCCTCATCGAAGGAGACGCCGTGCCCTGCCAAGTTGCGGGTGGCCTTGACCGGATCCCATTCGAACTGCACGCCTCGATCATACTACTGGCGCCGCTACTTCTGCCGCCGCACCCGATTTGTCGAGCCATCGCGCGACGCCGGCTCGTCAGCCCAACGGCTCAGGCGCTCAACCGCGAGCCGCTCTTGGGCCGGCGCCCGCAGCGCTTCGTTAGGCTCCGGCATTCAAACTACGACCGGGTGCAGTGCTCTCACTGCTGGGCAACGCGAGTCCCTTGTCCGGCGACCATCTGCCAGCGCCCCAGCCGCTTCGCGAATATCAGTGTGATGCGATACTGACCACTATAGTCATAACCCTGATCTATGCCTTTCATTGTCTCGCGGCTTGTCAGTACAGCGACATCAGCGTAGACCCGCACCTCGGTGTCATCACTGTTCCAAAACTCGCAGTTGAAGTCGGGTGTAAAGCTCGCTATGTACTTCTCCTTAGTCCAGACAGTCCTCGTGAAATCTGTGTAGACCCAGTCGTCAGCATAGAGGAGCTCAAGCGCTGCTGGATCACGCCTCATATGAGCTTCCGCCCACTGACGAAGCAACGTCTTCACCGCTTGTTCATCATTGCTCTGTTGGTTCGTCGTCATAGTGGATCAACCCCCTTCCCTAAATCGATAAGCGAGGAGTATAACAAAGGCATGCACCCGGCCAGCCAAAGAACGGCCGGCGGGTGATGCCCCAGCCCGTTAGTTCCCCACCGGCCTGCGGCCGACAACGAAGCACGAAAATACCCGCGCTGAGCGGGCTTGCAGAATCTGTGGGTTACGGGTATTTTCGGGAGAGACACCCACCACGGGTCTGGATGGCGTTTGTTGGGCTTTGGAGGATGCCATGGCCGTCTTAGTTGGCGACCGGCGGATCTACGTGAACACGAGAGACACGCAGACCGTGAAGATTTGTACGAGGCGCAACCGGCAGGGGCAATATGAGAAATACTATCGGATCAATCCACCCCTGGTGCTCGAACCGCGGCAAATGGAGCTGCTGATCTCCCGCTTCACCAGCCTCGCTGATTTAGAGCGATGGCTTGTGAATGATCGCAAAGCACACCGCGAGTCGCAGAACGAAGTCGGGGCCTCACCGGGGGCCGAGCCACTCGTGCAGCCGCCCCCGGCTGTCGGTGAGCCCCAGGAGGAGTTTGCTCACGAGGAGGAAACCGACGAATCGGCTGAGGTCGGGGGCGCGGTCGCTGAGATCCTCGATCTTCTCAAGGCGGACAAGTATTCTCCTGATGATGATCCGTGGCTCCACAACGCCAAGGACTTGGTCGAACAGTCGATTGATCGCCTACTGCAAGAGTTCATCGAATACCCCTACTTACACCGCAGGGAACATTCCATCCACGCTCAGCTCTTCTGGATCATGATGTCGCATCAAGAACTTGCTGAACGGGTCCCGCTTGGCGATGACCTTGCGGCGACGCAATTGGTTCATAAAGAGAGTGTGGGTCGAGAAGGGAACCGGCGTGGGAATTTCGATTTGGCAGTGCTCAGCCCAAAGCTCCTTCGCGGTTGCCCGAGCATCAAGGCGTTTACTGAGGGCCGTCTACAGGCCCCGATTGTTATCGAGATGGGCCTGGACTATGATGCTGAACATTTGGCCGGAGATGCTAAGAAACTTATCAATAGCAAGCCCACCCATGGTTACTTGATCCATTTGGTTCGCGAACTGCCGAGGGAGTCGGCGGCGGAACAGATTGTCCTTGGTATCGAGGCGAAGTTCGGAATCAAAACCGCATACGGTTGGAAAGCCAGCGGGCAAACGGCTTTCAAGCGTGTGAATGATCAAACTATCTCGGAAGAGTGAATCGTAGTGTCCAACGAATGTTTCGCTAGACCAGCGTAACACCCCTGCCGAACAGCCTAACACGAAACGGCCGGCAGACCAGCCGGGACCGCAACTCCCTGTCCGGCAACAACTTCTCCTCCATTCATCAGCCTTGCCTGCGGGGTGTTAGACTGACCGGTTCGGTCAGTCTAACGCTCCCGGTCTCGCCCGACACCGGCTTCCGGAGCCGGTGCAGGGGGCTATGAACCCCCAGCCCGCCGCGGTTCAACACATGCGTGTAGATTCGTGGTTTTGACGTCCTTGTGCCCTAAAAGCTCCTGGACCGTCCGGATGTCGTAGCCATCCTCCAGCAGATGGGTAGCTGGCTGGCGGCAGGCTTGGCAAGGCCAGCCCGCCGAACCGCCTCGTGGACCGCCCTTTGAACCACCGACTCATGTAAATGGTGGCGATGCTGGATGCCCGTCCTCCGGTCCACCGGCAACTGCTTGCAGTATAAGGACCCGCTTCCAGTTGCCACTTGCCCCCGCCGGTCTTAGGCCGACCGATCGCTCCGCATAATCCTCCCGCTCTTGCGGAGCCGGTCATTGCCGCCGGTCTCACAAAATCTCGGCGCCAATCCCCCCGATTAGGCTAGAGGTGCTCGATGCGGTCTTCCTCTTTCGCTCCGCTAAGAAAGGAAGCTCGAAGGTCCCACCACTGTTCCACGCGTTTCCGGCTGCCCAGTCCGACTGCCAGCGCCACCGCCAGTACCGTCCCTGACAGCAGGATTACGAAAGCGGCCAGTGTTGCCGTGCGGGCCACCTCGAGTTGCTCGGCCGCCGCCACAAACGTCAGCAGGCCCACGCCCACCCGCACGCCGCTGGCGATCAGGCGGGCCGATCCAATTCCCTCGTTCACCGCCCAGATCAGAGCGCCGCGGGCCAGGAATCTCCCCAGCAAGAAGCCGGCGAACACCACCAGGCCGGCCGTCGCCAGCCTTGGCAGATAGAGAAACGCGCTGGTCACCAGGCGAGAACCGATTTCCGTGTTCAGGGCGTTAACCCCCATCAGAATTGCGCCACTGAGGATAAGCCAGAATGCGACTCGCGCTGTGAGGTGCGCGGCGCCAGACCCGTAATCGCCCATTATCGTGGAAACGCCCCATCGCCGCAGCGATACCTCCAGACGCGTGCTCATTCTGTGGAGCATCCACTGAACCAACCGGGCAATAACCCAGCCTGCCGCCAAAATCAGCAGCATGGCCAGCAAGTTCGGCAGCAGCAGCGCGACCTGCTGCCCCAGACGCTGCCACGACTCCTGCACAATCTGTCCCAGTGCTTTACTCATTTCAACCTCCGATAACCGCTTGCTGACGCGCGCGGCTCTGTAGATTCAACGCCTTACCGAGCCGCGACCGTGAGGGAGCGGGGTTTTGCCACGGGCTGCTGCTAGCCGCGTCTCCAGCTTCACGCGTGGCTGGGACGCGGCAAAGGCCCCAGCGCCACCGCCTCTTTTTCGGGCCCTGGGGCCGGTGTGCCTTGCCACTGTTCGATCAGGTAAGGCTTCCATTGTTCGTAGAGCAAACAAAGTCCTTCGATCTTCTCTTCCACCTCAGCCGCCAGGCTTTCCCGGGTGTCCTTCACAAAGGATGCCACGCGGCCCATGTAGACCGGCGTGAGCGATCGCAACAGGTGATCGGGGTGAACCTTGCGCAGGTGAAACGCCGCGGCGAAATCGTAAGCCACCTTCACCCACAGCTCGTCGGGTAGATGAAAATCTGGCGCGGCAAGGCGGCCCAACTGGCGCAATGCGCGTGCGGTCCCGGGCTGCAGCGCCAGATCCCATACCTGGCCCAGATCTTCCAGCCCGCGGCGGAAGTGTTGGATCATGCGTTCCAGGTTCACCTGAATCGGCTCCAGCCCCACGCCGAACCGAAAGCCAAAGACCGGGACATCCCGGCTGGCTCGGACGGGCTTCCACACCGCCGCGTGGGTTTCCATCAGCCGAAACACGGAGCCGACCACCTGGGTCAGCATGGCGCTCAGATCGCTGCCTGGATCCTTGGCGTCATGAATCTTGGCCCCCAGGAAGCTCTGGCAAACGCGAAAGCCTCCGCAAATCGCGGTGGTGGTCATCCAGATGTCGATACCGTAGCGCGCCACGTCGGTGTCCCACACATCCTGCTGCAGGTAATGGCTGGCGAGGCGGCCCGAAAACCCGAAGTCGCCGCCGATCGGCTGCCGCACCCGCTGGCCGTACAACGCGCGCGTCAGGGGGTAAACAATTGAGTTGGTGATCGTGCCGTCATACTTGTGGCGCAAGTAGTAAGGAGCCACGTAGTCATAGCCGGCGTGGAGCAGGGGCCGCAACAGCAGCTCGATCCACTCCGGCGTGATGCTGCGCAAGTCGGAGTCGACGACCGCACACGCCTGCGCCCCCAATAGTTCCGCGATCCGGAAGATCGCCCGGAAAGCGCTGCCCTTGCCGGGAACTCCGTGATACGGCGTGACCAGCCGGTGCACCGGATGCACAGGGTGAGAGAGCATCAGCAGATGGCTTTCGTCGGTTCGAGCGGAAAGCACGGCCTCTCGCGTCCCGTCAGTGGAGCCGCCGTCGGAATTGACAAGGACCGCCCGCGACTGCGGAAAGTACTTCAGCAATCCGGCTTCGACCGCGTGAATCACGTGCCGGACGGTGCGAGCGTTGTTGAAGCTCGGCACACCCACCACGATGTCCGCGCCCTGAAGCGCCCGCACCTGGTCGAGGATGTCCGCTCGGAGAATCTTTTCCGACATGCCGGCTACGCGGTCGCCATCTGGAGCATCCGCACCTGGTTGTCAGCCTGGACGGCATCCAACAGAAGCTCCAGGAAATCCGGAATTGCCGAAACGACCCGGTTCCAGTTGGGAATCAAGGGCTTGCCCAAGGGATCTTGCACGTAGCAATCCGCCGCCAGGCGCAGGCTGCAGGCGAAAGCAGCCACCGCTTGCTCCTCCTCGTGACGGTCGAACTTCAGCCCATTCAACCGGGCGTCGGCGTAGTATCGATGGATCGTGTCTTCCGCCGTTCGCACGTAGTGGACCTGCAACGTGCGAAGCATGCTCTCGGTAAACACGGTGCCCTCCGAGCCCATTACGCGGAACAGGGTCTTGGCGATGTCGCATGCCATCCGCATCAGGCCTTTGCCGGGGTCGTCCTCTGATAGCGGCTGGTGCTTGTGCTCGTAGTTGTCGCTGAGATCCGCCTGGCAAACGCGCTTGACCGAACGGTTCCGATAGACTTCCGCCAGCACGCCGACTTCCAGTCCCCAGTCGCCCGGAATACGATTGGCGCGGGCCAGATCGGACCGCATGGCAAACTCGCCTGCCAGCGGATAACGGAAGCTGTCCAGGTACCGTAGAAATGGCTGGTTCCCAACCAGGCTCAACAACGACCGCACCAGCGGCGTCACGAACAGCCGGGTGACCCGGCCGTGCATGCGGTCCGTTACCCGCGCATAGTACCCTTTACAGAAATCAAATCCAACGTTGGGGTTGGCCACCGGGTAGCAGAGACGCGCCAGCAGGCGGCGGTTGTAGTTCAGAATGTCGCAATCGTGCAGGGCGATCACGTTGCACAGGCCGCTGGCCAGCACGTAGCCGTACGCCATCCAGCAGGAGCGTCCCTTGCCGTCCTCACCCACCGGCAACCCGTTGTTTTCCAGCATCTGGTAAAGGTCCTGGATGCGCTCACCGGAATTCCAGATAAACGTGACCGGGTGCGGGAAATCATCGAAGAAGCTACGCGCGGCTTCGAACTGCTCCTCATCGGCGCGGCCCAGCGTGACCACAATCTGCTGTAAGTAGCGAACTCGGGCCAGCTCGGCGCGGATCCGTTTCATTGCTGGTCCTTCGAATTCCGAGTACAGCGCCGGCAGCACCAGCGCGATGGGATTCGTCTCCGCCAGCTTTTCCAGCTCGCCTTCCAGCCGTTCCAGTCCATCCTGATCGAGCGAGTGCAGTGTGGCTACCTCGCCGGTCTGATAAAAGTCCGACATAGGCTCCTCTCAGATTTCAGGATAGGGGTGGAGTTTTCGTGGAGGAATACCGTCAGGCGGGTATTTGTGAACCGGCCGGGGGACTACGCTTTTCCAGGGAAGCGCCACTGGCAGCCGCCCCTCGAAAGCCGTGTTTCTCACAAAGACGCCAAGAACACCCTTGCGGTTCTTGCGCGTCTTGGGGTGAGTCCGCGGCTCCTTGCCTTCTTGTCCCTGGTCCCGCCGCTTGGCGTGAGGTCTTGGTTATGGCGGGGTGTCGTGGACACTTTTCGAACCCTCTTGCTCGGTCTGAAGCTGGTCATTTTGGGTGAGGGGCGATGTCGCGAATCAGATAGGTGTCCCCTTCAATGGTAAAGTAGAAGCGCCAATCGTCGTTGACGCGGGCCTGCCAGCGGTCCTGGGACTCGTCGTACTTCTTGGCGTGCAAACCGGGGTGTTGAAGGTTGCGCGCGAGGAAGTTCATTTGTTTAATGAAAGCTTTTTGAACTGCAGCCGGAGCGCTGGCGAGCGTGGCGATAGCGCGCTCGGTAAGCGATACCTTCATCGGGGGCGCTTGGGTTTCTTGGCACGAGCCTTCAATTCCGCCCTTAGGAAGCGAGTAGCTTCCTTCGCGGTGAAGGGGCCGTAAAGTCGACCTTTCTTGACGTCTTCGTCGGCGAGGGCAAGGCAGGCGTCAATGATCAGACGCTGCTGCGGAGTGTACTCGTCGACGGCTACCGGCGGCTTGCTGATGATGGTGATAATCCCAGGAGTGGCTTTGAACTCCAGTTGGGTGCCGGCTTTAAGACGAGCCTGGCGTTGGACGCTGGGAGGCACCACCAGTTGGGTTTTCTCTTTGAGAGTGATGGTCATTGGTTTGCACAGCATTACTGCACGAGCCGAAATCAGGCATCGCACTGAAAGCATAGCATCTCGCTGGCAAGTTGTGAAAGAGCACTCCCGAAGCCGGGTCTGCCCCCTTGCCTACCCTTTCCGAGCGCTTTATAGATCAATTCGGCGCGAAGTTATTTGGTCTGGCGCCGCTCCTCGCCATCTTCGCTGCCACCGGCGACAAGGCAGCAAAGGCGAGTGACCGTGGGTGGAGGCCGCCCCCCAATTATCTGGCGGAGAGGGGGGGATTCGAACCCCCGACACCGGTTTTGCCAGTGTAACTGCTTAGCAGGCAGCCCTGTTCGACCACTCCAGCACCTCTCCGCGCGGGGTAGGAAGGCAGGGCCTACGTCCAATCCTAGCACATCCACTCCGATCGAGCGGGTCGGGTTTCGCTTCTTCGATCGCTTCTTCGAGCTTCAATCTACCACCCACGTTCCACAAACATTCAAGTAGAATGGTGCGGATGACCCGGCGAGAACTTCTGGCGGGAGCAGCCGCCACCGCGGTGCTCCGGGCCGCCGAGCCAGACTGGCCCAAGACCGCCGCCGAAGCTGTGGGCTACCTCCGCGACTATATCCGAATCGACACCTCGAATCCGCCAGGCAACGTCACCGGCGCCGCGGCGTTTCTCGGCAAGGTCCTCGCCAAAGAAGGCATCGCTACCGAGCGTCTGGATCCGGGGCCTGCCGGCAAGGCCAACCTGCTCGCCCGGCTTCCGGGCAGCGCGCGCAAGCGCCCCCTGCTGCTGCTCAGCCACATGGACACCGTCCCCGCCGACCCAGCCGCTGGCAGACCAATCCTTTCGGCGGCGAGATCCGCTTGAGCCGGCTGTGGGGACGCGGCGCGGTGGATATGAAATCCACCGGGATCGTTCACCTGATGGCGATGCTGCTGTTGAAGCGCACCCGCCTGCCGCTGGCGCGCGACGTGATCTTCGCCGCTACCGCTGACGAAGAGGTCGGCGGCCAATTGGGCGTCGGGTTCCTGCTCGACAAGCACCCCAAGAAAGTGGCCGCCGAATACGTGCTCGAGGAAGGAGGCTTCTCGGCTAACCGCCTGGTCAGCGCGGAGGGCGAGGTGCACGCGGTCTCGGTGGCCCAGAAGCAGGTGCTGTGGCTGCGCCTCTCGATCGAGGGAACCGGCGGCCACGGCTCGCAACCCACCGACGACAACGCCATCGCCAAGCTTGCCGCGGTTCTGCGCCGAATCGTCGAGACCCCGCCGCCCAAGCGCGTCGAGCCGGTTCTCGATCAGATGCTGAGCCGCGTGGAAACGCTCCCCAACAACCGCTTCGCCAATGCCATCCAGCGCAACACCCTCTCGCTGACCTCCCTCAAGGCCGGTGTGGGTCAGCCGCCCAAGGAGAACGTCATCCCCTCGCTCGCCACTGCGACCATCGATTGCCGGCTGCTCCCCAGCCAGCCGGCCGACGAGTTCATCACCTGGGTCCGTCAGACCGCCGCCGAGCCGAAACTGAAAATCGAGAAGATCCACCACCAGCCGTCTGCGCCGCCCAGCTCGACTGATACCGAGCTGTTCCGCCTCATCGAATCGACCGTCGCCCGGCACGCTCCGCAGTCCAAGGTGATCCCTTACCTCACCCCGTTCGGCACCGACGGCAACTACTTCCGGCGCCCGGATCGCCAGGTCTACGGCTTTTTCCCGGTGGTGATGTCGGCCGAAGAGGCCATGTCCATGCACTCCGACGCTGAGCGTATCCCGGTGGCCTCTATAGAAAAAGGCCTGCGAATCTTTTACGAGGTCGTGGCTGGCATCGCAGGATAAAATGCGTATTTCACGCAAAGACGCCAAGGCCGCAAAGGCCGCAAAGAAATCCTTGGCGTTCTTGGCGCGCTTTGCGTCTTTGCGTGAAATGCTCTTATGCGACTGAAAGACCGCGTAGCGATCGTGACCGGCGGCGGGACGGGGATTGGGCGGGCGATCTCGCTGCTGTTCGGCCACGAGGGTGCGGCGGTGGTGGTCAATTACAGCCAGAGCCGCGAGGCTTCCGAGGAGGTTGCCGCCGAGATCAACAAGGCCGGCGGCTGCGCCCAGGCCTGGCGCGCCGACGTCACCCGCGATGCGGAAGTCAAGGAAATGATGGCCGGGGTCGAGGCGCGCTGGGGACGGCTTGATGTGTTGGTGAACAACGCCGGTTGGAGCACCCGCGTTCCGCACGCCCAGCTTGACGACCTCACCGACGAGATCTGGGACCGCACGCTCAACACCAACCTGCGTGGCGTCTTCTACTGCGTGCGGGCGGCGGTCCCGCTGCTGCGGAAGCAAGAAGGCGGCGCGATCGTCAACATCGCTTCGGCGGCGGCGTTTCATGGGGCCGGCAGCTCGATCGTTTACGGCGCAGCGAAGGCCGGTGTGGTGACTATGACCCGCTCTCTCGCCCGCGCGCTGGCTCCTGCGATCCGCGTCAACGCCATCTGCCCAGGGCTGGTCCGGACCCGCTTCGCAAGCTGGCCCGAGGAGGCCTTTGAGCGCGGCAAGCAGGTCACGCCGATCGGGCGCCTCTGCACGGTCGAGGAAGTGGCCCAGGCCGCCTTGTTTTTCGCCGCCGACGCGAAGGGCATCACCGGCGAGGCGCTCATCGTAGATGGCGGGCTGTATCAATTGGGGAGGTCGCGATGAGGTGGTTACTGGCGGCGCTGCTCGCCGTCGCCCCGTCGATCGATTCGGCGGTGGAGTCGGTGAGCGCCGGGCGCATGGAGGCCGACGTGGCGTTTCTCTCGTCGAAGCCTTTGGCCGGGCGGATGTCAGGTAGGAACGGCGGCGACGTGGCTGCCGAATTTCTGGCGGCCGGGATGCGCAAGGCAGGCCTGCGGCCCGCGGCCGCCGGGGGCAGCTATTTTCAGTCGATTCCGCTCACCGAGTTTGAAACCGACCAGGAGCACAGCGCCCTGCGTATGGAGGCCGCAGGCCCGGCCGAGATCGAAAAAACGTGGCGCCCGGCGGGCAACTTCTCCTGCCGCTTCCCCGACTCGGTGCGCATCACGGCAGGTGTGGTCTTCGCCGGCTACGGCATCACCGCGCCGGAGCTGGGTTACGACGATTACGCCGGCATCGATGCCCGCGGCAAGTTCGTGCTGGTGCTCGCCGGCGAGCCGCAGCGCACCCAGGCCGACAGCGTGTTCAACGGCCGCGGCGACACGATTTACGCAGGCAGCCGGGTCAAAACGCTGAACGCGCAACAGCACGGAGCGGTCGGCGTGCTGCTGGTGGGATGCCGCGTGGGGTCGCTGGTGCGCTCGACATCCGGAGGAGAAGTGCGCGCCAGTCTTCCCGCCCAAGCCCTGGTGGGCGGCCGGATCACCATTCCCCTGGTGAATGTCTTCGCCCCCATCGCCGACGACCTGTTGCCCGATCGCCGGGAACTCGAGCGCAAGATCGACGCGGCGCCCAAACCGCAGTCGTTCGAGCTGGCCCGCGTCAAGCGGATCACCCTGGACCACCGCGTCGTCCGCTCCCAGCGCGTCAATTCCGTGAACGTGGCCGGCTGGATCGAGGGCAGCGACCGGGCCCTCCGGGACGAAACGGTGATCCTCTGCGCCCACCACGACCACCTGGGCTCGGTGGCCGAGGGCTATTTCCCCGGGGCCAACGACAACGCGAGCGGCGCCGCGGCGGTCATCGAGCTGGCCCGGACGTTTGCCGCCTCCGGCCTCCACCCGCGCCGGTCGGTTTTGTTTATCGTCTTCGGCTCCGAAGAGGTCGGCCTGCTGGGATCTCACTACTATATACAAGATCCGCTGCGACCGCTCGACAAGACCGTGGGGGTCGTGAACCTCGACATGATCGGGCAAAACGAGACCCCCAACCCGCAGACCGACGGCAGCTGGCACGTGCCCGCGGACACCTCGAACGCCGTCAATCCCATCGGAACGCATTACGCCCCCGAGCTGCGCCGCATGATCGAGGCGGTCAACCAGAAGGTCGGACTGAAGCTCGACTTCCGCCTCGATGCCGACCACTCGCTCGACATCTTCCAGCGCTGTGACCACTACCCGTTCGCGCTGGAGCGCATCCCGGCGATTTGGCTCTTCGCCGGCTTCCACCCCGAATACCACCGGACCACCGATACCGTCGACCGCCTCAACATGCCGAAGATGCTGAAGATCGCCAAGCTCGCCATGCGCTTGGCCTGGGAGCTCGCGAACCAGCCGGGACGCCCGAAATTCGAATCGAAGCCGGGCCCGCTGAAGGAGACCGCATGAAGCATATGACCAAGCGACGAGACGTTTTCAAAATGATGGCTGCCGCCCTGATGCCCGCGGGCGGCAAGATCGACAACGCCGTGCTCGACGCCGGTAAGGCCAAGCTGCAACGCGAGCCGTTCGGAGATCTGCGGGTCTACTTCGACGGCCCCACCGACCAGTTGAAGGCGCTCACCGCCGGAAGCCTGGAGCTCAAGCCCGGCATGACGCCCCATGCGCCCCACCAGCACCCCGAGGAAGAGATCATGCTCATCACCGCGGGCGAAGGCGAGATCTCACTCGACGGGAAGATCACCCGGGTCGGTCCGGGGTCGATGATGTATTGCGCAGCCGGCCGGATGCACGGCGTGGTCAACACCGGCAAGGCGCCGATGACGTTTTTTTATTACAAATGGAGGTCGTAACGTGCCCCAGAACACTCGCCGCAATTTCCTGAAAGTCGCCGCGCCCGCCGCGGCCCTCGTCGCCCCGGCCGTGGCCCAAGGGCCAGCCAAGAAAGTTCACCGCAAGGGGAAACCGCCGGCCCAGCCGCCCCTGTTCAACGGCGCCGTCTCCTACGGCAACCTGCTGTTCATCGCCGGCAAGGGCGCTCACTACGAGGGCGACATCAAGGCCCACACCAAGACCGTTCTCGACGAGATCCAGAAGGAACTCGAGAACGCCGGCTCGTCCATGGAAAAGGTCCTCAAGGTCAACGTCTACCTGAACGACTTGAAGGACTACCAGGGGATGAACGAGGTGTTTCGCGGCCGCTTCGGCAACGAGCCTCCGGTGCGGACCACCATCGCCGCCGCCGGCGGCATCCCCGGCAACTCGCTGGTGGAGATTGACTGTATTGCCTATATTTAGGACGAAGCAAAGTCTCCGTGTCCCCGCGTCTCAATGTCTCCGCGTCTGGCGCTTCGCCGGAGTCCTGCTCGCGCTGCTCGCCAGCGCCTCGCTCGCCCGGGCCGACCTGCGCACGCTTGCCACGCTCGACGGCGCCTCGGCCAACGAAGGGGCCGTGGTCGAATTCCTGAAGAAGACCGTGGGCGGCCGGCAGGAGCTGGACAACACCGGCTCGCTCACCGCCACCTTCGGCTCAGGCCAGCCGCACACGCTGCTGATCGCCGGGATCGATGAGCCCGGCTACGTCGTCTCCGCCATTACCGCCGACGGCTACCTGCGCGTACATCGGCTCTCGGCCACGCCCCCACACCACAACTTCGACACGTTCTTCCTCGCCCAGCCGGTGCGCGTCACCACCGCCAAAGGCAAGATCCTCAACGGAGTGGTCTCCGCGCTTTCCGTGCACTTGCAGACCGAGCGCTTCTCGAGTCCCCGAGCCGACCACCCCGAGCAGATGTACGTGGACATTGGGGCGCGCTCGGAGCGCGAGGCGCGGCAGGCGGGCGTGGATCTGCTCGACCCGATCACGCTCGAGAAGCTGTTCACCGAGTTGGGCGACCGGGTGAGCGCCCCGTGGATCTCAAGCCGCGCGGGCGCTGCGGTGCTGGTCGAACTGGCGCGACGCATGCGGCAATCGCCGCCCGCCGGGACGGTTACCCTGGCTTTCGTCGCCAGCAGCACAGCGGCCATGCGGGCCTGGCGCGGGTGCTGGCGCGCGTCACCGCCGGCCAGACGGTGTGGATCAAACCGGGTGGAAACTCGAAGCCCGCTGTCGCGCCGGTCAATGATCGCCGGCCCCAAATGGCCGACGAGCTCGTGGCTCTGGCCGCGAAACAGAAGTTCGATGTGGACCGCGACACGTCGGGCCGGCTCAATTTCCCCGCCTTCGCCAACGAAGAGATCTGGCCGCACCCGGCGCGGATCGCGAGCCTCACCCTCGGCGTCGAGAATCCGGGCACGCCGGTGGAAGTGGTCTCGCTCGCCACGCTCGGAAAAATCGCGAATCTGCTGGCCGAGCTGGCCGGCGTGCCCGCAGCCTCCAGTTCGCTGGTCGGTGCTCCTCCCACCGATCCCCAGCCGGCCTCCACCCTCGAAGCCCTGAGCGAAGTCTACGGCGTGAGCACGCGGGAAGCTCCCGTGCGCCATGCCATCGAGGACCTGCTCCCCGCCTGGGCCCGCCGCCTCTCTCGCGTCGACAAGAAAGGCAACCTGATCGTCGAGCTGGGGGCGCGGCCCAAACGCCTATTTCTGAGCCACATGGACGAGCTGGGCTTCGAGGTGATCGAGATTCAGGACGACGGGAAGCTGCGGGCCGAAACCCGCGGCGGCGGCACGCCCGATTTCTTCGAGTGGCACGCCGGGCTGGCGCACACGGACTCGAAATCCATGCCCGCGCTGCTGCTCGGCTCGCGGGGCGGCGGCTTGAATCACCGCGTCGAAGTCGACATCGGCGCCAGTTCCGCCGAGCAGGTGGCGGCGATGGGGGTCAAGCTCGGCAGCATGGTCACGGTCCGCAAGCAGTACCGTACCCTGCTCGGCACGCGGGCCGCTTCCCGTTCGTTCGACGACCGCATCGGGTGCGCGGTGATGATCGATGCCCTGCGCTCATTGAAGCGCGAGGAGATCAAGACGCCCACCTGGTTCGTCTTCACCGTAGAGGAGGAGATCGGGCTTCGCGGGGCCGAGTTTTTGGCCGAGTCGGTGCGCCCCAAAGAAGTCTACGCGCTCGACACCTTCGTCTCCTCGGACTCGCCGCTCGAAAACCCGCGCATCGCCGGGGCGCGGCTGGGCGAGGGCTTCGTGATCCGCGCCATCGACAGCGCCGGCATCACCCCGCGCGCGGCGGTGATGCGGGTAGCCGAGCTCGCCCGCCGCAACGGCGTGAAGGCGCAGTACGGCGTCACCAACGGCGCCAACGATGGCTCCAAGTTCGTTACCGGCGGCGCGGTCAACATCCCCTTAGGCTGGCCGCTGCGCTATTCTCATTCCCCCTCCGAAGTCGTAGACCTGGCCGACGTAGAGGCTCTAGCCAAGATCGTCCGCCTCCTCGCAAGAGAATAAGAAGGGTCTGCGGAGTTTTGGCCCCACGTGAAGTCGGCAAACGACCGCAGGTCAGGCGCGAAGCACCCGCGCCAGTTCGTCGCGATCGAAGGCGGGTAGCGGCCACGACCCGATGCGAAAGCCCTCCGCGGCGGGACGCATTTGACCGATGCAGGAGGCCACGCCCGGGAGCGCTTCGAGCAGGCGCGGCGTTTCGGAGGGATCGCAGGCGGCGAGCAGGCTGCCGCTCGAGATCAGGCCGAGGACATCGATGCCGAAGAACGCGCACAGGCCGCGCGTCTCGGGAGCGGCCGGCAGCTCGCGGTCGTAGAGCAGCGCGCCGAGGCCCGAAGCCGCGCCGATCTCGCGCAACGCGCTCGACAGGCCTCCCTCGGTCGGGTCGTGCAGTGCTGTGAGGTGGGCGGCGTCGCAGGCCACTCGCGCCGCCCGGGTGATCCCGATGCCGGGGTCGAACAGGAACCGCGCGGCGCGGTCCAGAAATTCCGACGGGAAATGAGCCGCAAGATCCGCGCGCTTTTCGCGGGCCAGGATCGCCGTTCCCTCCACGCCCAGCAGGCCGATGAGCACGATGTCGTCGCCGGTGCGGGCGCCACCCGAGGTTACCAGGCGCGAGCGCGCGACCCGGCCGATCATCTGGCCGCACGCCACGGGCTGGCTCACGGCGGGCGTGATCTCGGTGTGGCCGCCGATCCAGGAGATGCCGAGTTCACCGCACGCCCGGCGGACCTGGTCGAAGCACTCCTCGATCTGCTCGGGCGTGGTCGCGCCGGCGGGAAACAGCAGCGCGGCGGTCAGGAACTCAGGCGTCGCCCCCATGCAGGCGATGTCGTTGGCGTTGACCTGCACCAGGTACCAGCCAAGCTGCTCGGCGGCGAACGTGATCGGATCGGTGGTGATCACCCAGCATTCGTCGTCGCGGCCGGCGACTACGGCGGCGTCTTCCCCGTAGGCGGCGCCGATCAACACGTCCGCGCTCTGGGGCAGGCCCTGGAGCAGCTTCTCGAGCAGCGCAGGCGGCAGCTTGCCGGCAGGCAGAACGTAGGCCATACGCCCTCTATCGAATCAGATGAAATTTCTCCTGGCGGTTGAGGATCCAGTTTCGGTTACCCGAGCCGTCCACGGCCGCGTCTTCCTCGAGCGAGACGGTGACCTCCTGGCCGTCCCACTCGGGCGCCTTGGTGGCGGCGTTCAGCTCGATCGAGAACCAACTGTTGGGGATGATGGGGACGTCGCCGCGACCGGGGATCGCCTCCTGGCGGTCGTAGAGCCCGATGAGTGGCCCCGCCCCGTGGCCATGTTCACCGATGGAGTGCGTGTAGATCTTGCCGTTGATCCGGCTGTCGCGCATCTGCTGGAGCATGGCGGCGAAAGCGGCGTTGCCGGTGCGGCCGGGCCGGAGGTGCGCGAGCACAATGTCCTGAAGCCGGTTGGCGTTGTGCAAGGCGGCCTTCAGTCCCTCGGGCGCGTCGGTCTCACCTTCTCTGAGCACATAGCCCATGTGCTGGGTGTCGGTGTTGAGGCCCATCGCACTGATACC
>JACQDI010000028.1 GCA_016201195.1 Acidobacteriota bacterium
GTATGGCATGACCACTGCGTCGGTCTTTGTGCTGCGCCGCAAGCGCCCGGATCTCCCCCGTCCCTATCGTACGGTGGGCTATCCGCTGGTGCCAGCGGCGTTTGTCCTGGTGGCCGCGTTCCTGGTGGCGGTGACCCTGCGAGATTCGCCGCGGGAATCGATCATGGGACTGGTGCTGGTGGCCGCCGGGGCGCCATTTTTTGGGTATTGGAAGCGACGCCAGCCGATTTCCGACCCTTAATTGTCCCAAACGGGCGATTTGGAATCTCCATCCTGTTCCGAAATTAGAACAAAGGTATTGATTCCTCTAGGAAATTCTGGTATAAAAGGGGTGTTCTGGGCTGGAGAGCGATTTTTGTTCTGTTTACAGAACAACGCCGCCCAAACCAAGGAGCAGAAATGGACGTCAACAAGATTATCAACGAGCTTCGCCAGGAACGGGTGCAGATTGAGGAGGCGATCCTATCCCTCGAGCGGCTGGCCCGCGGGCGGGGCCGCCGGAGGGGACGCCCCCCGTCCTGGTTATCGGCAACCAAGGTACGGACGGGCCGGCCCCCGGGAAGTAAGAACGGTCAGGCAAAAAAAGCAGCCGCCTAGCGGGCTAATACAGTAGGTATTTCTGCCGCATTTGGCGAAATTGCTCCAGGGCATCCCGCCAACTTTCCCGGATCAGGCGCAGGTCGCGGGGCCATGGATCCGGAGAGGCGGACCAGCCCCTCGCCGCTCAGCCTGGCGCACGGGCGAGGATGTCGGTTAGGAGCCGAACAATGTCCCGGTAGCACTTGTCGAAAGAGTCAGCCCGGCGGGCCAGGTCAAGATCGAAGCGCGCGGCTAGAGGGGCTTGGTCGAGGGTTTCGATGTATTGCCTGTCAACTCCCATCCGTTGACTCAGCCACTCCTTGGCTCCACGAATAGACTCCGGATTGGATGGGGGCTGGATGTCCGCAGCCAGGCCTCGATGCTCTCGGAGAGATGCCGCAGCAGCAAGAAACCAGGACTCGAATTCACGTTTTGGAAGAACAACGGCCACGGGCAGATTGCCCCGCGCCTGGGTCGCCCGCCGCAACAGTTCCGGCCCCAGTTCGGCCGGGCAGTCATCATCACTGTCGAGCATGACCAGCACGGCTCCTTGGCTGCCGGCTTTGCGAGCCGCTAATTCGACGGCGCGCTCCAACTCGCCTGCCTTGACCAGTTTGTTTCTGGAGATGCGTATGCACGCTGGCACCTGGACCTTCAGGGCTGGATCCAGGCGCCAAGCGATGCGTCGAACCACGATCGGCACCGCCTCCCGTTCCCCGTGGCCTTCGATGATGCAGGCAATGCGGACCTCCATCAGTTGTTGCCCTCATCGAAGAGGCGCAGTTGCCTTTCCGATGTCTGCGCCAGGGCTTTAGGGTCCGGGGTCAACTGGTTCAGGCGAAGCAGCTCGCCGACGGTGTACAGGCGATCGTACAGCGCTGATCTTCCCGGTTCGTCAATGGGTGCGATTTGAGTGGAACCCTCCTCGGCGTGCACGGCCAGGATCGACTCGGTCTCCAGCTGCGGGTCGTCGAGCAGCTCCGGGCTGTGACTGGCCACAAGAACTTGCGTGCTGTGGCTAGCATCGCGGAGGCTATCCAGCAGGACGCCGGCCGCGGCCGGATGGAGCGCTGTCTCCGGCTCTTCGATGCCGACCAAAGGTACCTTGGAAGCGCCGCCGTTTCCCTGCTGAAAGAGGCAGACCAGCACACCCAAGGCACGCAGCGTGCCATCCGACATGTTGGCAGCCAGGAACCGCCACGGGTCCTTAGACCCCGCAACTCGTTGGCGGAACTCCAGGGTCTCTTTCGGGCCGATGACCTTGACGTCCACTCCATGTACCCCGGGGACCACGTGGCTCAAATACTCCTCGATGCGCCGCTTCCGGCCCTCACCATGCTTGTCCAGTTGAGCCAGAACGCTGGCGATATTGCCACCATCGCGGGCGAGCAGTTCTCCCGCGTCCGGCGGCTGTAAATCCCGGATGCGATCAGGATTCAGATTGTAAAACCCCATGCGAGAGAATGCCTCGTACACGGGCCGAAATTCGGGAAGGCCCGAAGCATTGACCAGGTAGAGCCGGTCCACTGACGCTGCTGGGCTGACCTTGGCGCTGGATGTCACTTCCCCCCCCCGGATGCGAAAAAACGCCTCGCGCGACAGAGCTTCCGGTCCGTACAGGCTGCACTCCTCATCCTGGACCTCGTACCCACCGTGCGGTCGCGCCCCGATTCGAAAGGCATAGTGGCCGCTGGATCCGCCAGGCAGGACAAACTCCAACCGGAGGCCGAAATGGTTCGGATGGCCGCCCGAGCGGCGACGCACTTCGTTGATGCCACCCCGATCGCGCAGGGCGTGATCCAAGGAGGCCCGCAGTGCGTTGGCAACGAAGCGGAGCGCATCCAGGAAATTACTCTTACCTGCCCCGTTCGGACCGACTAGAAACATCAACGAGCGGAGTCGGACGTCACAGGCGGCGATGCTTTTGTAGTTTTTCAGAACCACACGCCTCAGGAATGTTTGGTCCTTCATGTCTGGGTTATCCCTGCCAATTTTACCGCTCTTTTATTATGTCTCAGTACAACAGATACTTCTGCCGCATTTGGCGAAATTGCTCTAGGGCATCCCGCCAACTTTCCCGGATCAGGCGCGGGTCTTCCCCGGCAGCCAGGCGGGCGATGGTGGCGTCACTGCCGATCAGCGAGGCGGTCTGGCTCAGATCCAGGCGCCCCGGGAAGAGCTTGATCAGGGCGGCGGCGATTTCCAGACCCACCTCGCTCGAATCCACCGCGCCTCGCTCGGTGACCAGGATCTGCACTCCCTGCATCTTTTGCTGGGCCAGTCGCGAACTCGACGGGGTTCGCTCTACCGGATAAAAACGCACCCCCGGAATCCCTCGGCTGTTCAAGTATTCGGCGAGGGTCGGCCCGTCAATCCAGTCCGCTCCCACGATCTCGAACGGCGTGTCGGTCCCGCGACCTACCGAGTAATTCCTCAGACCCTCCAGCATCGCCACGCCTGGATAGAGCAGCGCCTCCCACAGAGTGCGCATGTTCGGTGAAGGGTCGGCCCACGGCAGCCCGGTTTCGTCCAGCCAGTCCCCCCGCTGCCAGCCCTCCAGCTTGACGACCTCCAGCTTCGCCCCGATCTTGTTTTCGCCGTTGAACAGCCGGGCCAGCTCGCCGGCGGTCATGCCGTGGCGCAGGGGAAGCGGGAAGTAGCCGACGAAGGAGAGGCGCTCGCGGTCGAGCAGCGGCCCTTCCACCGACACGCCGTTGATCGGGTTGGGCCGGTCGAGTACATAGAAGGGGACGTTGTGACGGGCGGCCTCCTCCATGCAGTAGGCCATGGTCGTCATGTAGGTGTAGAAGCGTGCGCCGATGTCCTGGATGTCGAACACCAACGCATCCAGGCCCCGCAGCATCTCGGCCGTGGGGCGGCGGCGATTCTCCTGATACAGGCTGTAGACCCGCGCCCCGGTTTTCTCATCCACCGCGTCCGGCAGATCCGGCCGGTCTTCCTTTGCCGCGAACCCGTGCTCGGGGGAGAACAGCGCCACCGGCTTGATCCCCGCCTCCAGGAGCAGGTCGATGTTGCTTCGGCGGTGGCGATCGACGCCGGTGTCGTTGGTGACCAGGCCGATGCGTTTACCCTGGAACAGCCGGAACCCGTCGCGGGCCAGCACGTCGAGACCGGTGAGGACTTTGCCGTTGCGGTACACGTCGCGCCGGGCGCCGAACAGCGCCTCGTTGTAGCCTGTGAGCCGCAACCCGGCCTCCA
>JACQDI010000813.1 GCA_016201195.1 Acidobacteriota bacterium
CAGACCCAACGACCGGAAGGCTTGCACTAACAGTGGCACGCCTCCCAGCGCCGTTAACGTTTCCGGCAGCGGCTCCGGATCGATTTCGAAAAGCAGGGGAGATTCCGTGGGTGAGGGCTGGTCGGGCTTGCGCATCCATTCATTCTACGAGGCCTGTCACCTTCCCGGTGCATTTTGTCCTCAGAAGGTCTGTTACCTGCTAACTCCCCAGAGGCTGATCCACCGGCCTCCCCTGCCTCTGTTCGCAAAATCCGACCTTCGCAGCCTTGGCTTATCGACGGATCGGGGTTCGTCAACCGGGGTTGCTTTATCGGCAAGAAGGTGATACAGCCGCAGGTTCTCGCCGCTCGAGGACACCAGGTAGGCCGCTCCATCGGGCAATGGATAGACGGTTGCCTCGATGCCATCCAGTTCTATCCCGTGGATGCGGCGCGCTCTGTTCTTCGACAGCAGAAAAACCTGCCTGTCGATTAGGCTGACGAGGTAAGCGTTGCCGTTGGCGAGGGGAAAAACCTCGTTCTGATAGGCAGATAGCTGCGACAGCCGGAGCGGCACCTGCGGTTCTTCCTTGCTGGCAGTGCGATCCTGCTTTCCCGAACAGCCGGAGATCAGCAGCATTGCAACAGGCAAGAGGTGTGCACATCTCATAAACGATTCGCTCCCTCGGACCGGGGCCTAACGATTTGGCATTACCCGCCGCCAATCTCTTCGGCGGTCGGGTGCATGCCTTGGCTGTCAGGCATAGGCGTTCAGAATTCCTCCTCACTTATGGTTTCCATCCGGATGTTGCCGCCACGCACTTTGTAAAGCGTAAGCTGCATCTGGCTGTACTGAATGCGATCACCGACCAGGATCGCCTTAAGGTCAAACGCCTCAGACTTCGAGATAACACCAGAATCGAGATCCTTATACCGGATGTCGTAAGAGCCGTCCCGTACGTTCGCAACTGTGAACTGCTCGCGCGCTCGGATGAAGAAAACTCTTACGGCCAGCCGTTCCTGCTCCACGAGCTTTGCGAAGACATCGGAATCGTTCTGGCTGTTGTCGACCCTAACCGATGACAGACCATCAGTGTGTAGCTCCTGATAGCCGTGGATATATCCGGTCACGGCAGGCCAGGGCTCACCGTTTGGGGCAAGGGCCGGCCGCACGTAGGAGGGGCGAACGACAGGCGGCGCCGGCACCGGGGCAACCTCAGTGGGCGTGACTACGGGCAGACCAGGAGACGGCGGGTTCCTTTTCGACGGCGGAGAGTCCCGGAAGACGCTCACGGCGAAAAGTAGGAATCCAGAGAGCGCATAGGCAAACCAGTAACGCCAGTAACGTCGAAAATGCGCGCCGACCTCGAACTTAGGCTCTGGCCTCGGCGTCGACGGGCGAGGACTCGCTGGCGCCTCATGGCGCGGAGGCGCTTTGACATCTGGCCCAGACTCAGCTCTCAGTAGCCACTCATCGTGCTCCCGCCTCTTGACCGGGTCCGAGAGTACCTCATACGAGGCGTTGATGATAGCCATGACCCGGGCTGCGTTCGGATCGCCAGGGTTGCGATCGGGGTGGTACTTTTGAGAAAGCGACCTATAGGCGGCGCGGATGACCTCGGGTGGTGCGTCCCTGGCCACCTTCAGATTGGCATAATGAGTGTGCACCTTCTGCAAGCCACGCTCCCCGTGGGTCGTTGGCCTACTCCACTTACTCCCGTACCCGCGATTATCAGCCTGTGGCGAAAGTGGCTTGGAAACACCACGCCAGCCCCCGCGCCAATTGGCGCGGCGTGCAAGTCGCTGAAACGAAAGAGCTGCCCCGGAGCTTCGTGACATTCGGGCCGGTTCTCGCGAGTTTCGCCACGGGCTGTTAAACCACGCCTTTGCCAGCGAGTCAATCGCGAGAAACGGCTCCCGCTTCCTGGAAGATAGCGCCCGCTCGGAGCCCAACCAAGCTCTTTTCGCCCCTCTGGGCTTGAAAAGATTCTTTCCGAGCCGAAATATTGACGATTTGGGAGCGCCAAGCGCCCCACTCTCCTGTTAACGGCAAGAAATATCCTTTCTGCTGCGAACACTCCTCGAAATGGTGCAACTCGATGATCCGCGACAACGCCGCAGCGGCGACCGATCAACGCCTGAACGGAGCCCGGCCCCGCGCCCGTTGCGGGCCATAAGGTCTTATTCGAGGAAATTGATCCGGCGGACACGGCGGAACGGATAACGAGGCGCGGTCTTCACGTAACCCTT
Organism: Acidobacteriota bacterium; assembly: GCA_016201195.1. Taxonomy (GTDB): domain Bacteria; phylum Acidobacteriota; class Terriglobia; order Bryobacterales; family JACQDG01; genus JACQDI01. The sequence continues at coordinate 2,229 of JACQDI010000813.1, forward strand.
GGCCTGTGTCACTCGCATACTGCTAGAGTTGTATATTGATATGATATATAACCCTCTCGCCCTTCGCTTCGACCAGTTGCTGCCGCTGTCAAAACTTGGCTTTCTTTGCGCCCTTTGCGTCTTTGCGTGAAATGAACTTCTGAGACGCGAAAGGGGGCCCTCGTCCCCGCCAGTCTGGCTAAGTTATAGAGAGTACAAGAGTTCGACTCCGCCGCAAATTTGCGGCGGAAATCCGTCGCCGAATTGGCGATAAAGTCGCACCCCAGGTGAATATCTCGCCGCCCCTGAATCGCATCAAAACCGGAGCTACGACATCTGCGGTTGAAGCCGAGCAGGTCGCGCTGTTAGCGTTTCACCCAAATCGGCGAGCTCCACGCGAGCTGCCCATCCTGTTGCAGGACTCGCACATAATACCAGCTCTGGCCGGGCCCGAATTCCCGGTCCGTGAACTCGAAGCTGGCCTCGCGGGTCCCGGGCCGGGCGGTGTAGACGAATTTCCGGTTCTTGATCAGGTCGATCTGCTGGATGGTTCCGGTTCCTACGGCGTGCACCGACAATTGGGGGGCCGCCTGGAAGGAGAAGCTGTCGCCCATGAGGTAGGACGCGTTGCCGGCGCGGGCGCGAAAGTCGAGGATGATGTTGTCGGTGGCCGCGTAGGTGTGGCGCTTGCGGATGGCGTCGAGCAAGCCTTCCCGCGTGAAGTTCTCGGCCAGCAGGCAGGCGTAGGAGATGTGGGTGGACCAGTGGTCGGAACTGGACTGCACGCCGAGCTTGTATCCCTTGGCGAGGGCGTTCCACCAGAAACCCTCCGGCTGCCAGCCGCTCTTCTGCGCGTGCGGGTTGAGCGCGGTGGCGGCCCGCGGCGCGCCCTCGTATTCGTAGCTGGTGCGGTAACCCTGGTAGATCTCCACCAGCGGCTCGACCTCGGGGTCGTTGTCGCGCCAGTTGGTGCCCTGGTTAGTGGCCGAGGAGTGGGGCATGGAGATGCCGCGGTTCTTCTTGAGGTACTCGAACAGGCGCGCGGCTCCGGCTTTGCCCGCCGCTTCCTCGGGCGGGATGGGCAGCGTGCGCACCCCGCGGTGCGCGAACACTACGTTGCGGTGTCCGTTGGGAAACAGCACGCTGCGCTCGTAGGCGAACAGCGGCGTGAACGTCCCCGGCACAAAGAACAAATCGACCAGCTTCTGGTTTTGCCACCAGGTGAACTCCTGGTCGAACCCCGTCTGGTGGTCGGTGGGGGCGATGTAGTCGAAGCCGGCCGCATCGAGGCCGTAGCGGTAGACCTCGATCAGCGAGCCGTCGTACTTGAAATCCTGCGAGACGTCGGTGTGGCGGTGCATGTCGCCGCGGTAGATCTTGTAGCGCTTTCCACTCGACTCGATGGCGTAGCCGCGGATGGCCCGGACGTCGGCCGGCTCGGCGGCGTGGGCCGGAATGGCCTCAACGAACGGCTCCCGGCGCGGAACAAGCGTGGGCGGTCCGGCGGGAGCATCCCGGCTGAGCCGGGCACAGTAGATCTCAGCATTACCCGGGATCTGGGTCGCAAACGGCCGCTCGTCGGTCATCCACGCTGCCCACAGGCTGCCCGAGGCGTCGCGGGCGAGGGCCGGGTTTTTCTCGATCGACCCGGCGCTGTGGGCGAGCGGGGTCGGATTCGACCAGGCGGCGCCGTCCCACCGGGCGAGGTAATTCTCCCAGCACATCGGGCTGCCGATGGTCCGCTCATTGCGCCGCGTCCAATGGCGGAAGACGAGGTGGAGCGCGCCGCGCCCGTCGAACGCGAGCTGGGGATGCTCGCCGTTGCCGGGCATGGCTTGAAACGGGACGCGCGGCTCGAGCCATTCGCCGCCGCTCCACACGGCGAGACCGATGTCGCGTGTCTGGTGCAGCGGCGCGGCCAGCGGCGTGGGTATCAGGAAGCCCTGGTCCTTGCCCCAGTTCACGCCGGAGTAGTCCCAGGCCACCCACGGGCGGCTCTGGGCGTCGGAGGCCACCGCGGCATGAGCGTCGAAGCGCGGCGAGGAGGTCACCGCGCGCAGCGGCGAAAGCTGCCCATCGCGCCACGACCGGAAGTAGATGTCGTAGTTCCCCTTGTCATAGCCGTCCCAGGCCAGGAACGCGGAGCCGTCGGGGGCCGCCGCCACTGCCGGCTCCCAGTCGTTGGCCGGCGACTCGCTGACCCGCTGCTCGGGCGCCCACGCGCCGCCCTCGAGCGCCCGGAAATAAATGTCGCTCTGGCCGTCGCGAAAACTCTGCCATGTCAGGAACACGCAGCCGCCCCCGGAAGCCGCGCGGTGAAAGATGTTGGACCCCGCGTCGGTGAGGCGGATCGGCGCTTGCCAGCCCCCGCCTTTCTTCTGGCGCGCCCGGATGTGCCAGCGATCGTTTTCGCGCTCGCTCCAGAAGACCCAGAGGCCTCCCTCGCCGTCTTCGGCCACGGCCGTGCGAAAAATGTCGGCGGGCTGCGGCGTCACTTCTTCGCCTGCGGTCCAAGCGCCGTTGCGAAACGTGCGGACCATCACCCGGTCGGCCCGCTCACGGTAGGCGACCCAGGCGACGGATAGCGAGCCGTCCTTGTGGGCGACGATCGAAGGCTCATCGTCCTCGTAGGCAGCCAGGCTCAGCTTCTCAACGGTGGGCGCGCGGCGGACTTCCACGCGGCCGCCAAGATACCGGGCCGGCGCTTCGCCGATGTCGCCCGTCCGAAACTCGAAGTTGCCACGGACGGTTTCTACGGCCACACGCGCTTCGGGCCCTGGTTCCAGGATGAGCCACACGCCCACCGGGTGATGCAGCACAGCGGGCACGGCTCCGGGGCGCATCTCTGTGTAGTGGATGTCGGCATAGGGCGCGACCTGGTCGGCGCGCGTCGCCGCCACCCAGCGGTCGGGCGCAGCGATGCGGTCGCCTTCCGACAAGTGCCTTCCCTCGAGCGAAACCAGTCTCCCTCCGGTCACGCGGGCCGAGCCATCCCAGCGCTCGGCCGCTTTGGCTTCGAGACCGAGGGTGATCAGGAACGTCACCCGCTCGGGCGCCGGAGGGCTCTGCCGGGCGGGCAGGCTCAGCGAGACGGTCCAGGCGGCCACGCCCAACCCGGCTACGGCCAGCAAAGTTCTACGCATGATCGAATACCCCCTGCAACCATTTGCGAATGGACGGATGCGTCAGGTCGGGAGCGCACAGCGTGGCCCTGGAGGCGCGGAGCTCCCCGAGTGGGGATAGCCCGGTCGCCACTGCGATGGTCTCGAGCCCGTTGTTTCTTCCTGCTTCCACATCGTTCGGCGTGTCGCCGATGAGCACACAGCGGGACGCGCCGTTGATCCAGCCGCGGCGCCGGGCATAGCGAACGGCCCGGTATACCAGGCCGGAGCGGGTGGGCGCCATCTCCGAAAAAGTCCCGAAGCGGAAATACCGGGCCAGGTCCGCCCGCTCGAGCTTTTTCCAGCCGATGCGTTCGAGGTTGCCGCTGACCAGCCCCAGCACGGCTCCGCGCCGCTTCAGAGTGTACAGGAGCCGGCGCACACCCGGGCAGGTTTTGCGCCGCAGCACCGGCACGTGGCGCAAATAGTAACGCTCGGCCGCGCGGTAAATCGCAGGGAGCGCGGCCCGGGCGCGGCCCGCAGGAACGCCGGCGTTGGCCATCATCTCGAGCAGGATTTCGGTATCCAGCTTGCCGTGGACAGCGATGTTGTCATTGCGTGTTTCGACGCCGAGCACCCGGCGCACGCCCACTACCAGGGCGTCGCGGTGGTGCGGCCCGGCACGCCGCGTCAGGGTTCCGTCGATGTCAAACAGCACCAGCGGGGAGCTCATCAGCGTTACTATACAATCATGGAAGTCCGGATTGGGGCGAGCGTGCTGGCTTTGTGGGAGGGGGACATCACCAAGTTCCCCGCCGACGCCATCGGCAACGCCGCCAACTCGGCGCTCGCCGGCGGAGGCGGCGTGGATGGGGCCATCCACCGCGCCGGCGGGCCATCGATCATGCGGGAGCTGGACTTGATCCTGGCCCGCACCGGAGGGTGCCCCACCGGCTCGGCAGTCCTCACCAGCGCGGGAAAGCTGCCCGCCCGATTTGTGCTTCACGCGGTCGGCCCGGTCTATCGCGACGGCCGCCAAGGCGAGCCCGAGCTGCTCGCCTCCTGCTATCGCACCTGCCTCCGGCTGGCCGAAGAAAACGGCGCGAAGACTGTTTCCTTCCCCTCGATCAGCACCGGCGTCTATGGTTACCCGATGGAAGAGGCCGCCGAGGTGGCCATCCGCACCGTGGCCGATCATCTCCGCCGGCCGGAGTGCAAGATCGAGCGAGTGACCCTGGTCGTGTTCGGCGCCGCGGCGCTGGAGATCTATGAAAGACGATTTCGTGATTTGGTGATTTCGTGATTTGGGTGATTGAAAACCCACCACGCCGGCAGGGTTCAAATCACCAAATCACCAAATCAACAAATGCTACAATTGTTCATATGCAGTTTCTCCGCGCGGGCGAGCAGCAGTTGATCTTTCTGGAGCTGGAGCGCGACATGGTGTCGGGCCTCGTGAAGCAGGCCGGCTTCGAATGCACCGTGGAGGAAGACGGACGGCGGCTGGTGCTCGAACTCACGCCCACTGTATCGAGCGATCCGCTGCTGCTGTTTGACGCCGCCGATCCCGCCAACCTGGGATGGTTTTCCCGCTGCCAGTTTTACGTCGACGGGCGTACCGGCGCCGTGCTGCAAACCCCCATGGGAATCGCCAACTGCCGGGACAGCGAGGGCCGCCTCAAGCAAGGCGTGAAGCTGTCGATCGCCAAGGAGCTGCCCGCCGGTTTTCATCTGCCCGGCCAGCAGGCAGTCACCGAGCAGGTGGTTTACGCCCTCCTCTATAACTTGTTGGTAGCGCTACGCCAAACCGGGGTGGCCGTGTGCGGCGGCCCGGTGGTGGCGCCGCTCGCCGGCCGCACCGAGCGCACCGGCTCTCGGAACTGAGCAAGAGGTCTTACTATGATCCCCGAAGTTATAGGCCAGTACTCCGGTACCAGCTAAATGTAACTGACGGTCTATTGTTGCTTTTCGCGCTCTCGGCGAGAATGGGGCTGTACCAGGGACGACTAACTGAAGGACGCCGGGGGGACGAACTTCAGTGAAGTCTGAAAAGGGCTGGCCGGTTTTTCCGGCCAGCTTTTTTTTGGGGGCGGGCAACTCGACTACGGAAGAAACGAGCGCAAGGCGTCTCGCCGCGTGCGAGACCGCAGATCCACAGTGGTTCCCAGTTGCTGGCGCAACTCCTCCAGCCTCACCGGCTTGCCCAGGGCGTCGACCGGATTGATCAGCGTGACGGGACGCGGCCGCAACGCGGCCAGGATGTCCTCCAGATCGTACTTGCGCAATGCCCCAGCGACCGCGACTTCGTAGAGGTTGCGGTGCATCGGATGATCGACCGCGGCGCGGTACGAAACCAGGGTCTCTTGCAGGATCACGCGGCCCATCCTCTCATCGAGCAGGGCGGCGTAAAGCAGCGGCACCCCGCAGGCGCCCCGGCCGAAGGCCGCGATCTTGCTGCGGTCCACGTCGGGTCGCGAGGCGAGGGCATCGACGGCGCGGATCAGGTCCTCGGCGCGCATGCCGGCGAGGGTCTTGCCGACCACGGCGGCGCGCACCGGTTGGGAGTAATCCCCGAGAAACCCGGCGCGACCCGCCTGGCCGGTTTCCGGCACACCGCGGGGCTGCACGGCGAAGACCAGATAGCCGGCCTTGACCAGGTCCTCCAGATCGCCGCCGGGGACCGCTGTAACTTGCTTGGGACGCGAGTCGGCGACCAGGATGGCGGGTTTCGCGCCATCCTTCGCGAGAACCAGGAGCAGGCCGGGAATCTGAATGCCGCGCTCCGACTCGTAGGAGACCACGTCCATGCGGTACCCTTCACGCGCAAGGCTCCGGTGGATGGTGAGCGGCGGTGCGGCGCCGCCCGGTTGCAGCGTGATGGCGGCCAGGGCGCGGACCTCCTCGGCCAGGCGAGCGCGATCGCTCCGCTGTGGCCGGATCAGGTCCGCGGCGCGCTTCTTGTTCAGCGTGAAAACCGTCTCGCCGCCGAGCGAATCGGCTACTTGGCCGGTCCGGGTGCACCAGAGGTTCTCAACCGGGTCGAGCTCGACCGGCGTTTCCGTCGCGTCGCCCTTCCCGTCCCCGAGCCACTTGAGGAAGAAGGCATAAATCGCTTCTCGCGAGGGCTGTGGCGTGCCGTGGCCGCCCGGGCCCACGTGCCACTGGAGCCGGTCGCCCTCGCCGTAGAGCGCGTAGAGGCGCTTCGCCTCCTCGTAGGTCTGCCGTGCGCCTTCGAGCGGAAAGAAATCCTGGATCGTCGACACGATCAGCCAGGGTTTGGGAGCAAACAGCTCGACATAGTCGGCGATGTCCAGCCCCTCGCGCAGGAAGCCGGGGAAGGATTGCTCGGCGTCCTGCGGGCCGGGACCGGCCAGCAACGCCCTCCAGGAGTTGATGTAGCAGGCCGGCGCTGCTACCTTGACCCGCTCATCGAGGGCCGAGATGTAGGTGGTCAGCGTGCCGCCGCCCGAACAGCCCGTGCAGCCGATACGGCTTGCGTCCACATCCTTGCGGCTGACGAGATAGTCGATGCCGCGGATCCCGTCCCAGATCCGGTAGCGGGCCACGTTGTCGCCGATGAGCATGGTGTGGCCGTTGGCGTGACTGTGTTCGGCCGTCGGCCCGCCCACCTTCGACTCGCGTAACTCCGGATCGTAGTATTGGCTCCGCTCCCCCTGGCCGAGTGGATCGTAGGTCATCGCCAGGAACCCCTTGCGAGCGAGGCCGACGGCGATCTCCCGCTGTCCCGCTTTGCCGTCCACACCGTGCCCCTCCGGCATCAGGACCGCCGGAAAGGGTGCTTTGCCCCGCGCCGGCACGTACACGTTGGCCGGGACGTAAAAGCCCGGCAGGCTCTCGTAGATGATCTTCTCGATGCGGTAGTCGCCGCGGTCGAGGGCGCCGACGTCACGAGTGTTGAGCGGCCCGCGTACTTCCGGCAGTCCCCCAATCAGCCGCAGGATCTTCTCCCGCACGACCTTCTTGCGCCGCTCCAGGTCTTCCTTCGTCCGGATCTGGGCGATCGCCCGGTCGCGCTCCCGAAGCTGCCGCTCGCCGATCGCGTTCAGGTACTGCTTCAGTTGTTCGCCGGGGGCATCCGCCGGTGATCGGAACACCACGAAATCCTCGGCTGCGAGCAGCGCCGACAGTAACAAGAACATCCAGATCTTCGCCATATTCATATTGTGGATTCTCCCGCAAAGCCGCCCAGCCCGCAAAGGTTTCTTGGCGTCCTTGCCTGACCGCTTTTTTTGGTAGAATCGAAGCCGAACAAGGAGGCAGCCTAAAATGCCGGACAAACTGAACCGCAGGGGTTTTGTCAGCACGACCATGGGGGTAGGCACGGCATTGAGTCTCGGACGATCGCTGCTGGCGCAATCCACAAACGGGCGCGTGATCGGGGCCAACGACCGCATCAACCTCGGCATCATCGGCGTGGGCGCGCGTGGCTCGGGCTTGCTGCGGCAATTCATGCGCATCGGCCGGGAAGACAACAAGAGCCAGTTCGCGGCCGTCTGTGACGTCTATGAGAAGCGCAAGCAGGCCGCACAGGAGGTCTCCAAGGCGGAGTTTGCCACGCTCGATTACCGCGAGTTAATCAACCGCAAGGACGTGGACGCGGTGATCATCGCCACGCCCGATCACTGGCACGCCCGCATGGCCATCGAGGCGATGAAAAACGGCAAGGACGTCTACCTCGAAAAGCCCATGACCCACACCATCGAGGAAGCGAAGCAGGTGTGGGAGACCACGGTCCAGACCGGGCGCGTGCTCCAGGTGGGATCCCAAACCACCTCCGCCGACCAGTGGTGGAAGGCGCGCAAAGCCATCGCTGACGGCATGATCGGCCAGCTCATCATGAGCCAGGGGTCCTATCATCGCAACTCCAAGGAAGGCGAGTGGAACACTGGATCATTCTGGATCCCCGAACCGGAGGCTGGCCCCGACGGCAAGGGCGCGAACTACATCGACTGGAAGATGTGGCTGGGTCCCGCGCCGCAGATCCCTTACAGCCCGGACCGCTACTACCGCTTCCGTAAATATTGGGACTACTCTGGCGGGATCGCGACCGACCTGTTCTACCACGTGGTGGCCCCGCTGCAGATCTGCTGGGGCGAGCCGCAGTTCCCGTGGCGGGTCTCGGGCATGGGCGGCAAGTTCATTTTCAAGGACGACCGCGAGGTGCCCGACACCTTCAGCCTGGTGGCCGATTTCCCCAAGGGCCACACGCTGGTGCTCAGCTCCTCGATGGCCAACTCCACCCACATCCCCGGGCTGATCCGCGGCCACGAGGGGACGATCGTGATGGTCGACCACGGCATGTTCGAAGGCAAGACCGACCACATCACGGTGACTGGAGAGCGGAGGTTCCAGGAGGAGTTCACCAAGAAGTGGGGCGACATGAAGATTACCATCCCGGTCGAGGACAAGGGGCCTGACGCTCACATGAAGAACTTCCTCGAATGCGTGCGCACGCGGGAGAAGCCGGTGCTCGACGCACTGACCGGCTACAAGGCGCTGGTGACGATCGAGCTGGGGGTCGAGAGTTACCGCCAGGGGCGCGTCATGTACTTCGACGAGGAGACGCAGAAGGTCGTCGACAAGCCGGCGAAGACGTACAACGTGTAATCGCCAAATGTTCTCCCGCCGCCGTTTCTGCTTCTTGGCCGGCGCGGCGGCGCTTCGAGCGCAGCCGGCCGGGAAGGTCCGCATCGGAGTTGTCGGAGGCAACTTCGGCGCCTCGTTTTTCTGGCGCCTCCATCCCAGCTCGGAAGTGGCCGCCGTCTGCGACCTGCGCGAAGACCGCCTGCAGCGCCTCAAGAAAACCTACAACCCCAACGCCCGCGGTTACTCGAGTTACAGTGAGATGCTCCAGACCGGCGGACTCGATGCGGTGGCCGTATTCACCCCCGTCCCGCTGCACGCGGAGATGGTGATCCAGGCCGTGCGCGCCGGCTACCACGTGATCAGCGCCGTGCCGGTGGCTCATTCGCTCGCCGCCTGCGAGGAGGTGCTCGCGGCCGTGCGCCGGAGCGGCTGCACCTACATGATGGCTGAGACCAGCTACTATCGCCCGGAGGTGGTCTGGGCGCGGGAGGCCCAGCGGGAACGCAAATTCGGCGACATCTTTTTCAGCGAGGCCGAGTACTACCACCAGGGCCTGTTCAACCTCTGGTATGACGAGCAGCGCCGGCCCACCTGGCGCTTCGGCGTTCCCCCGCTGCACTACATCACCCACGCGTCGTCCATGGTGATTTCTGTGAGCGGGGAGCGGCTGGTCGAGGTGAGCGCCCACGGTTACGGCGACGGGCGGCCCGAGCTCCAGAAGAACCCGCACAACAACCCGTTCATGGACGAGGTTGGAATGTTCAAGACCTCCAGCGGGCGCGCGGCTCGAATCGCGATCTTCCGGGATATCGCCATCGGCGGAACGGAACGCGCCTCCTGGTTCGGCACCAAACTCACCTACCGCATGCCCCAACCCGGCGGGCTGGCTGGCGTGCTGGGCCACGAAGACGAGAAAATGGAGAACTTCCGCCCGCCCAACTACTGGGACCGCCTGCCCGAGCCGTTGCGCCAGCCGAGCGGCCACGGCGGCTCCCACACGTTCCTGACCCACGAATTCGTCAGCGCCATCCGCGAGAAACGCCGCCCGGCCGTGGATATCTACGAAGCCCTCTCCTACACAGCGCCAGGCTTCGCCGGCCACCAATCCGCGCTCCAGGGCGGAGCGCTGATGAAG
>JACQDI010000814.1 GCA_016201195.1 Acidobacteriota bacterium
CGCGCTGGTCGCTCGACCAGGCGGCGTTCACTGCCCTGCCGCTGCTGCCGCTCGGCGCACAGACCGGAGTGATGCGCGACGTGCCGGCCCGCAGCCTCGGCTTCGGCTACACCCGCCTCGTCACCACCGCCATCGTCAACGAAGCCCGCTTCGCCTACAACCACGTGGGACTGGCGCAGGACGCCACCCAGCCGCTCGAGGACCTGATTCCGGGGGCGCTCGCGCCCACCACCAAATCCGGCACGCCGACCATCAACGTGAATGGCTACGCCGGGGTCGGCGCACGCCCCGCCAACTTCGATAACGTCCCGGTCACGAAGGATTCCTTCGTCTACAACTTTTCCGACAACCTCTCCATCGTCAGCGGCAAGCACACCACCAAGATCGGATTCGACTTTCAGGAGATCTACGCTCCCACCTTTGCCACGCTCGACGGCCGCGGATCGTTCGGCTTTACCGGCGTCTTCACCCAGAACCCGCAGCGCCGGCCCGGCAGCGGCAGTTCCATCGCCGACCTCCTGCTCGGCGTCCCCAATACCATTACGGTGGGCACTCCGTCCGACGCCCACGAGCGCACGCGCAACTACTACTTCTACGTGCAGCACGATTGGATCGTCACCTCGCGCCTGACCCTCAACATGGGGCTGCGCTACGAAATCACCAGCCCGTTCTGGGACGACAACGGCCGCTTGGCCAACCTCGTGGTGGATGCCGGCACCCCGCTCTACGGACAGTATGTGATCGCTGGAGACCCGCGCGTGCCACGCTCCCTCCAGACCACCGACTACAACAATTTCGCTCCCCGCTTCGGCTTCGCCTGGAAGGGTCCCAAGGCCACCGTGGTGCGCGGCGGCTTCGGCCTGTTCTACGCCCAGGACGAAGGCTTCGGGGTCAGCCAGCGTCCCACCAACAACGCGCCCTTCGTCGGATTCGGCGGCTACGCTGTCGTCAGCGACCAGCTCAACATCTCCAGCACCATACCATTCAGCCAGCCGCTGCCCGCGCGTCCCGCGGCGCCCGACCCCAAGGCATACAAGTTCGATCCCAAGGCCACGGTGCAGATCCGCAGCTGGCCGCTGCGCTACACCATCCCCTACGTGGAGCAGTGGAACCTGAGCGTGCAGAAAGAACTGGCCCGCAACTTCGTCTGGGAGATCGGCTATGTGGGCAACCACGGCGTGAAGCTCTACGGCGCCTATGAAGGCACGACGCTTCGCCGGAGGCGTGAGCTTCCTCGGCGTCTACACCTTCGGCCGCGCGCTCGACATGCAGACCACCATCGACATCTGCGACGGCTGCACGAATTCGAGCGGCAACAGCGCGGTGGTCAACGCGCGCAACCGCCGCCTCAACTACGGCCTGTCGGACTCCCACATGAAGCAGCGTTTCGTGCTCAGCGGGGTGTGGGAACTGCCCTTCGGCAAGGGCAAGAAGGCCCTCACCCAGGGATCCGCCGCCGCCATCGCCGGAGGATGGGCGCTGACCGGCATCACCACCCTCTCCAGCGGCATCCCCTTCACCCTGGGCCTCAATTTCGACAACGCCAACACCGGCAACGTCAATTGGCCTAACCGCATCGCCAGCGGCAAGCTCGACAACCCGACCGTCGGCCGCTGGTTCGACACCTCGGCCTTTGTGTTTCCCCCGCAGTACGTGCAAGGCAACGCGGGGCGCAACATCCTGACCGGACCGGGCACCGTCTCGACCGACATGTCCCTCCAGCGCAGCTTCCGGCTGCCCCTGCGCGAGTCGATGCGCCTGGAGTTCCGCGCCGAGGGGTTCAACATATTCAACACTCCGCAACTCGGCCAGCCGAACGTCAGCGTTGGCGCCGCTGCGTTCGGCGTCATCGGCAGCACCTCGCGTCCCAGCCGCCAGCTCCAAATGGGTCTGAAGCTGCTCTTCTGATCGCCGCCGGCTTCGCCTTGCCCAACCGCCCTTTGGTGCGACCAGGTGCGACCATAGTAAGTGGGTTAAGAGCCGATTTCCGGGGCAATGAAACTGGCCTGTGACTGCAACGTATTCAGCCCGCTTGCTTACGCGCGCGGCTCCGATCGGAGCCGGGCCCAGAGGGCACCCCGTAAGGGAGCGGGCAGAGAACCGAGCAGTCA
>JACQDI010000815.1 GCA_016201195.1 Acidobacteriota bacterium
CTCAAAGGCATTGCCAGTAGTCTACACCGCCCGGGATTCGCGGGCGGGCGCATTCTCGCGCAGGAAGCGTACGATCTCCTCCATGGAGGTTCCCGGTTGGAAGACGGCAGCCACGCCCAGCTCCTTCAGGGCGCGAATATCCGAGTCGGGGATGATGCCGCCGACGATCACCTTCACGTCCTGCATGCCGTGTTCGGCAAGCAGCGTCATCACGCGCGGCACGATGGCGTTGTGGGCGCCCGAGAGGATCGACAGCCCGATCACGTCCACGTCCTCCTGCAAGGCGGCGGAGACGATCATCTCCGGGGTCTGGCGCAGGCCGGTGTAGATCACCTCCATGCCCGCGTCGCGCAAGGCGCGGGCGATCACCTTGGCCCCGCGGTCGTGGCCGTCGAGGCCGGGCTTGGCGATCAGCACGCGCAGGGGCCGCTGGCTCATGTGACGGCCGCCTCCTGGTAGACGCCGTAGACCCTCTTCAGCGTGTCGCACATCTCGCCCAAAGTGCAGTAGGCGCGGACCGCTTCGATGATAAACGGCATCTGGTTCTGGCCCTTGTCGGCGGCGCGGGCCAGCTCGTCGAGGGCCTTCTCGGCGCGGCGGCAGTCGCGCTCGGCGCGGAGCTTCTTTAACCGCGCGACCTGCTGCTCCTCGACGCTGTGTTCGATGTAGAGGGTCTCGATGGGCTCCTCCTCGGCGGCAAATGCGTTCACCCCGACAATGATCTTTTCGCCCTTTTCGACCGCCTGCTGGTAGCGGTAGCTGGCTTCGGCGATCTCGCGCATAGGAAAGCCGCGCTCGATGGCCGGGATCATGCCGCCCATCGCGTCGATGCGGTCGAAGTACTCGTAGCAGCCCTTTTCGAGGTCGAGCGTCAGGCGCTCGAGGAAGTAGCTGCCGCCGAGCGGGTCGGGAGCGTCGGCCACGCCGCTCTCGTGGGCGATCACCTGCTGGGTGCGCAGGGCGAGCAGCGCGGCTTCTTCGGTGGGCAGCGCCCAGGCCTCGTCGAGCGCGTTGGTGTGCAGCGATTGCGTTCCGCCGAGCACCGCCGCCAGGGCTTGGATTGCCGTGCGCACGATGTTCACGTGCGGCTGCTGGGCGGTGAGCGAACAGCCGGCGGTCTGGGTGTGGAAGCGCAGTTTCCAGGCGCGCTCACTCTTGGCTCCGAAGCGGTCCCGCATCACGTGGGCCCAGATCTTGCGCGCCGCGCGGAACTTGGCGATCTCCTCGAAGAAGTCGTTGTGGGCGTCGAAGAAGAAGCTCAGCCGGGGGACGAACTGGTCCACGTCGAGGCCCCGCTCGATGCCCCACTGCACGTACTCGATCCCGTCGCGCAGGGTAAAGGCCAGCTCCTGGAGCGCCGTCGAGCCGGCCTCGCGGATGTGGTAGCCGCTGATCGAGATGGTGTTGAACTTCGGCGTGTGGCGCGCCCCGAACTCGAAGGTGTCGACCACCAGGCGCATGGAGGGCCGCGGCGGGTAGATGTATTCCTTCTGCGCGATGTATTCCTTGAGGATGTCGTTCTGGATGGTGCCGGAGAGGTTTTCCCACCGCGCGCCTTGTTTTTCGGCGACCACCAGGTACATGGCCCAGAGCATGGCCGCCGGCGAGGAGATGGTCATGGAGGTCGAGATGCGCTCGAGCGGGATGCCGTCGAAGAGCGCCTCCATGTCGGCGAGCGAGCTGATGGCGACACCGCACTTGCCCACCTCGCCCTCGGACATTTCGTGGTCCGCGTCGTAGCCCATGAGGGTCGGCAAATCGAAGGCCACCGAGAGCCCGGTCTGCCCCTGCTCGAGCAGATACCGGTAGCGCTGGTTGGTCTGCTCCGGGGTGGCGAAGCCCGAGAACTGCCGCATGGTCCACAGCTTGCCGCGGTAGCCGGTGGGGTGGATGCCTCGGGTATATGGGAACTCGCCGGGGTCGCCCAGGTCGCGGGCGGGCTCGAAGCCGTCCAGGTCGGCGGGGGTGTAGAGACACTTTACCGGGGTTCCGCTGAGGGTGGTGAACTCGCGGGCCATTTCGCCTCTCTCTTAACTATAGAAC
>JACQDI010000816.1 GCA_016201195.1 Acidobacteriota bacterium
CCGCGTTCAAGGGGGCGTACAAGGTCCGGCCCTACCTGGCCCGCTTCGTCACCTGCCGGAACATCACGGTCACCGGCGTAACCTTCCGCGATTCGCCGATGTGGGTGCAGCATTATCTGGCCTGCGACGGCGTGAACATTCGCGGCATCACCGTGCGTAGCCGCGCCAACGCCAACAACGACGGCATCGACATCGATTCCTGTGAGCGGGTGCGTATTTCCGACTGCGACATCAGCTCGGGCGACGACGCCATCGTGCTGAAGAGTACCTCCGACCGCCCCTGCCGCAACGTAGTGGTGACCAACTGTGTGGTGAGCAGCTATTGCAACGCGTTCAAGCTGGGCACGGAAACCAACGGCGGGTTCGAGAACATCCTCATCAGCAACTGCGCGATCTACGATACGCGCCTGGCGGGGATCGCTCTGGAAATCGTAGACGGTGGCGTTCTGGACCGGGTCAGCGTGTCGAACATCACGATGCACAAGGTCGGCGCTCCCATCTTCATTCGCTTGGGCGACCGCGCCCGCACTTTCCAGCCCGGCGGCCCGCGCCCGCCGGTGGGCAAGCTGCGACACGTCGTCATCAGCAACGTCCAGGCGGACGGAGCGGGTCGCGTGGGATGCGCCATTGCCGGGCTGCCCGATCATCCGATCGAGCACGTAACCCTCGACAACATCCGCCTTGCCTTCGAGGGCGGCGGCAAGCGCCGGGATACGCCGGTTCCCGAATATCCCGACAAATATCCGGAGTACAGCATGTTCGGCCCACTCCCCGCCTACGGGTTCTTCTGCCGCCATATCCGCGATTTGGAACTTCGCAACGCGCGCGTCTCGACGGATCAGCCCGATGAGAGACCGGATCTGGTGATGGACGACGTAAGCTGAAAACGGGTCGGCGCCCTTTAGCGACCTGCCGGCGACGCCGAGGAGAGGCGTTTCAAATAGGAGTCGAGCGGCCCGAAAGCTGGGGCTGGTTCGGGCGAGCCGTTCCAGCGTTCCCAGAAGCGCGACAGCACCGTCTCCTCCGAGTACATTTTTTGACGCACGTCCCCCTCGGCGACGCTCCCCTGGGGCTTCCAGTCGTCGCCTAGCGCCTTTCGCGCCGCCACCAGCAACTCGCGGGCTTCCGCCCCATGGCCGCGTTTCCACGCCAGGTAGCCGCGCAAAAAGAGCGCTCCGGCAGCTCGGGGATTGGTCCGGCACGCCCACTCCCAGCGCTGCAGCGCCTCCGCCTGCTTGCCTTGCAGCAGATCGACTTCGCCCAGCACCAGCAGCGTACCCGTCTCCTCCGGGTTGATGACCAGCGCCTTTTCGAGCGCCTTCCGGGCGGCGTTGAGATCCGTCGTCGCCCGCAGAACCCCCAGCCTCCGATAGGCCCGCTGGCTCTGCGGATTGATCCGCGCCAGTTCCTCGAACTGGGCGAGGGCCGCCTTTACATCTCCCTGCGCGGCCAGGCAGTTGGCGAGGTAATAGCGCGCATCCTCGTGAGAGGGATCGAGCGCCAGCGCCTCCTGGAACAGCCCCATCGCCCGCGGGAGGTCGCCCTCGATCTTCATCGCGTTCATCGCCTCGCGCTGTTTGGTCCAAAACTCGACCCGTCGTTGTTTGTCGGCTGCGCGGCGGGGAGAACCCCCTGGCGCCACTTCCCAAATCGCGTTCGCCTCCAGAGCGCCGTACGTTTCCGTCTTGCCCGAAGGCCAGCGTACCTCCATCTTTTCCATCCGCGTGGCCGGGCCCAAGCCGAAGTGAACCGTGCGCGTGCTCTGGGAAAGATACGATGCGCTGGTCACAGTCCGGCGCAGGGCGACGCCGCCAACCCAGGCGATCACCTTGGCGTTTTCGGCCCGGCCCCGCAGGCGAAGCTCCAGCCAGTTGCCTCGCTGCATATCGTTGCGCAGCAGGCGCACGCCCCCGTCGCGATCTACGATGAGAATATCCAGGTCGCCGTCATTGTCGTAGTCGGACAAGGCCAGCCCGCGGCTCACATGAGGCGCAGCCAGGGCCGGGCTCAACGGGGCGAGATTGTAAAAGTATTCTCCACGCCGGTTCCAAAACAGAAAAGACGGCTGCGGGATCAATCGCCGCGGCTGCCCTTCCGTCTCAAAAGTGCTCCCGTTGGCCACCACCAGGTCGAGCCAGCCGTCTCCGTCGAAGTCGGCGAACTCGGCGCCCCAGCCGATCGACTGCAACGAGACTTGCCCGATCCCCTTCTCCTCAGCCACGTCCATGAAATGCAGCTCCTTGGTCTCTTGCCACAGCGAATCGTAGAGGGCGTACTGCTGGGCGATCCAGTGGCTGATAAACAGATCGTCGTCGCCGTCGCGGTTCCAGTCGCCGGTGGCCAGGCCCATGGCTCCGCGATAGTCGGCCACCCAGGAGGCGTGGCTCACGTCGCGAAACTTCCCGCGGCGGTTGCGATAGAGCACGTTGTCGGAGATGTCGTTGGCGATATAGAGGTCGGGCCAGCCGTCATCATCGAAGTCCTGCCACAGGGCGCTGAGGCTGCGCCCCTGGGGATTCGCTACGCCCATCTTCTCCGCCACCTCGGTGAACGTGCCATCGCGGTTGTTGTGAAACAGCAGGTTGCGCTCGGGCTCGTACGAGGCGGGATTCAGCGTGAAGGGCACGACGCGGCCGTACTGCTCGGAGGCGCGGGCCGGGCCCCCGGTGTAACGCACATAACCGCAGACGTAGAGATCCAGGTAGCCGTCGCGGTCGTAATCTCCCCACGACGCCCCCGCCCAGAAGCCCTTCAGGTTGGGAAACCGCTCGTCCCGCACGAATCGCCCGCGCTCGTTGCGGAACAGGAGCAGCGTGTTGGAGCCGGTGACCACCAGGTCGAGCCAGCCGTCATTGTTGTAGTCGCCCCAGGCCGCAGCCATGCCCAGGATGCGGGTGTCCGGGAAGCTCTCCACACGGCGAAACGTGCCGTTGCCCAGGTTTTCGTACAGCAGCGACGGAGCACGCTCGGCGGCGGGTGCATTCAACGGACCGCCGGCGCTGACCAAGAACAGATCGTCGTCGCCGTCGTTGTCGAAGTCGCCCCAGGCCGCGCCGGACCCCATGTCCTCGGGCAGTTGGGAGGTTCGCTCGCCTCGAAAGGTTCGAAACTCGCCCAGGCCCGCCTCGACGGTTACATCGGTGAAACGCGGCTTGGGAGCGTCCGGCGGCAAGCCGCGCGCCAGAGTGCGCGTGATTTCCGGATTCTCCTCCCCGGGCCGGTAGACCTCCGGCCGGTGCGCCCGCCGCCACCAAACGCCGGCGGCCGTGCCGGCGAGCGCCGTTACTCCCAGCAGCGCCAGGGTCCAAATCACCCGGCGGCGCCGCCGCGACCCCTTCACCGCCGGACCTCCACCGCGGCGGTAGCCTGAGCCACCTCGACCACCGGCGCGGTGATGCCCGCGTCCGTCCCCAGCAGATAATTCACCAGGAACTGGTCGACCTTGCGATACTCCAGCAGGGCGGTCACCTGGTATTTTCCGGGCTGTCTCGAAGGCGCCAGGTACTCAACCTTGTCCGAATAGCCGGGGAACAACGAGCGGCGGTACCGCACGCCCACCATCTCCCAAAGATTGTGCCGATCAATCAGGTTTCCGTACTGGTCAACCGGCTCGGCCTTGAACAGAAACGAGCCCGGCTCGATGAAGTGCTTCTCGTCCCGCCGCCCGGAGGCGTAGATGAGGTTGCCGCCGTCATCGGTGACGCGAAGCTCCACCCAGCTCTGAATGAGGTCGAGGGGGCCGGTGGGGTAGTCGTGCCCCACCTTGTTGGAGGTCAGAGTCACGCGAATGGGAATCGGCCGGCCGGCGCGAACCGCGGGCGGCGCTTCGAGGGTCAGGCGTACGATCGGACCGCCCCTCCACTTGTCGCGAATTTCCGGGATCTCGTATCGGCCTTCGAGCCACTGTTCGGTGAGGCGCACGTGCTCCTGCCAGCCCTCCAGCCGCAGCAGCCGGGGCACCATGTTGTTGGCCGCCAGGAAACGGTGGCTGCGGTGCTTGCCGTCGTTCGCCCGGCGGTTGTAGTCGGCTTCATCCCCGGCGCCGGGATCGGTCGAATGCTCGACCAGGGGCATATGGCATTCCCGGCACTCAATCGTCTTGCGCGGGTTGCCCTTCTGGTTCCAATGGCTGGCCGCCCAGTTGTCATACTGGTTCTGAAGCTGCACCCATCCGACGCGATTGATTTCCTGGTCGACGAACTGCTTGTGGCAGGCGGCGCAATACTCGGGCGCCTTGAACATCCGCTTGCTGAGCTTGTTGTGCTGAGCGGGGTAAGTGCGGATCAGGAAGTCCCGGGCGATTCTCCGCGGCCCGCGGTCGCTCCACTGCCAGAGATACTCCCGGGGTTGAACGATCATGTAGTTCGCGTTACCTTGCAGGTCGGTCTTCTGGATGGAGTGGCAGGCGAGGCAGGAAACGCCTTCATTGTATCCCTGGAGGTTGGTCAGATTCTCAACGAAGATGTTCTTGGCGCCGGAAAAAAGCGAGATCGGGTCGTGGCAGCCGCCGCAGTAGCGGGTGGACTCCGGGCCGTTCTGCTTGGCCATCACCGTCTGAACGCCCTGAAACAGAGGGTCGCGGGCCGCGTAGCGGTGGGCGCTTGGTTTCCACTCCTGGAGGATTTGCGTATGGCAGCCGGTGGAGCCGCAACTCTCGGACCCGGCCAGCGACTGCGCGTCGAAGGCGCCGCCGGTCGAGGTGC
>JACQDI010000029.1 GCA_016201195.1 Acidobacteriota bacterium
CCAACAGGGCGCGGACGGTCGTGAACACCATTCTGTAGGCTCCTCCCAGTTCTTGCATGGACTAACCGAATTATACCAGCCTCCGGCTGGACACGGCTTCCAGGCAATTTAGTCCAATAGAATCAATATCTTGCAAGGATCTCCTGGGAAGCTTCAACTCGGAGCGTCCGTAACCTCTCGCGAAAGCAATGTTATGATGACTTCACTAGAGATGCTGGCGGTCTACCTGGATCGGAAGAAGGTCAGCGTGCGCAGCGCCCCCAAGCCGGGGCCCCGCCAGGGCTTCGCCCTCATCCGGATGCTGTATGGTGGCATCTGCAACACGGACCTGGAGTTGCTTCACGGCTACTACGGATTCCGTGGCATCCCCGGCCACGAATTCGTGGGCGAGGTCCTCTCCGGCTCGAAACAGTTCATGGGACGCAAGGTCGTAGGGGAAATCAACATCAACTGCTCGCGCTGTTCCTGGTGCCGGCGCGGGCTGGGGCGGCACTGCCCCTACCGTGCCGTCCTGGGGATTGTGAAGCACCCCGGGGCCTTCGCCGAGCTTCTAACCCTGCCCGAGCGAAACCTGCACGTCGTGCCCGAGGGCATCCCGTTGTCCCACGCCGTGTTTGCGGAGCCGCTGGCGGCCGCCTGCGAGATCCTGGAACAGGTGGCCATCCCGCCTGCGAGCCAGGTAGGCGTGCTCGGGGATGGCAAGCTGGGGCTGCTGGTGGCCCAGGCGCTACAGGCGCACGGGGCGCGGGTGCACCTGTTCGGGCGCCACCGCGCCAAGCTGCGCATCGCTGAGAAGGCGGGCGCGGTGGGTGAGTTGCGCGGATCGAAGCTCCCAGCCGCCGCTTATGACTACGTGGTCGATGCCACCGGCTCTCCTGAAGGGCTCGCGCAGGGGGTGGCCATGGCCCGGCCGCGGGGAACGGTGATCCTCAAGTCCACCGTCCACGGAGCCGTCCCCATCGACACCGCCCCGGTCATCGTCAACGAGATCACCCTGGTGGGCTCCCGCTGTGGCCTGTTTGGACCGGCACTCGAGCTGCTGGCTGCGGGACGCGTCCACGTGGCCGACATGATCTGCGACTCCTTCCCGTTGCGCGAGGCCCCAGCCGCCTTCCGCCGGGCGCAAGAAAAGGGTGTTTTGAAGGTTCTGCTGTGCAATAATTAAGCGTATCCCACGCTCGGAGCTCCCATGTCCGAGATACGCCTAGGCGACGTTGTCGATGACTATTGCAGCCGCTGCCGGCTGGAGACGAATCATTCCGTCGTTTCCCTGGTTAACCGCCAGCCCGCCAAGGTCCATTGCCGGAGCTGCTTCTACGAGCACAACTACGGCGCCGCCAAGAGTCAGGAAAAGCGGAAATCCACGAAGAAGGCCAAACTGTTCGACGACGTTCTTTCTTCCATCACCGGAACCCCCAAGGAAGAAGAGAAGAGGTAGCTACTCTACCGCAGCTCTTTGAGTAGCTCAACCACTTTCCGTTCGATCTCGTCCCGCACCTGGCGATAGATCTCCGGTGTCTGGCCGATGGGATCGCGCACGTGCCAGACGATTTCGCGGTCGGCGAGGCCTTGCCGCAGGGGCGCCAAGGGCACGCCGCTCATGTTTACCACCAGGTCGATCTTCGAGGGATCTTCGAACAGCAAGTTGCGCGGCTCGCGCGGCTCGAGACGGATGCCACGCTCGGCCATCACCTGGATGGTTTCGGGCTGGATAATCGGAGCCGCGTAGACTCCGGCGCTCGACGCTTCCACCACGCCGGCGCCGAGATGGTTGGCGAAAGCCTCGGCCATCGGGCTGCGGCAGGAGTTGCCGATACAGACGAACAGCACCCGCGTCACGGCCCGGCCGCCTTGCGCAGGAACAGGCCGTGGACCCGGGTGTCGGTAGTGAGCTCGGGGTGGAAGGTTGCCGCCAGGTGACGGCCCTGCTCCACCAGGATCGGATCCTCGCCGTGGCGCAGCAGCACCGTCGCTGCCGGCCCTACGCGCCGGATGATCGGCGCGCGGATGAAGACCGCCTCCAGGGGACCCGCTCCGGCGCGGGAAGCGAACTCCGCCGGCGGCTCGACCGTCGAGATGTGGCTATCCACCTGCCGCCCGTACGCGTTGCGCTCCACCGCCATGTCCATCAGCCCGAGGCTGCGCTGGGCGGGCCGCGAGACCTCGTTAGCCATCAGGATGGCGCCCGCGCAGGTGCCGAGCAAGGGCCGGCGCGCGGCGAAGGCGGCAATCGCGTCGAACAGGCCTTCCCCCTCCAGGAACTTGAGCATGGTGGTCGATTCGCCGCCGGGAATGACCAAGCCGTGGAGGCGGTCGAGCTGGCCGGCGGTGCGCACGTAGACCGGCTCGACTCCCAGACGGGCGAGCGCCCGCCCGTGGGCCTCGAAGTCCCCCTGAACCGCCAGGACTCCGACCATCATCTAC
>JACQDI010000030.1 GCA_016201195.1 Acidobacteriota bacterium
CGCGCCCTTACTCGCTGACCGGCCAGACCGTGGACAAGCCGTCCTACGCGCAGAGCCGCTTCGGGATCGTGGCCGGGGGCACGCTGCGTATTCCGAAGGTCATCTCCAGCGACAAGACTTTCTTCTTCTTTAACTACTTCGCCACCCGCAGCCGCGATCCGTTCCAGGCCACGGCCACGCTGCCCACTCTCGCCCAGCGCAATGGCGATTTCTCCCAGGCCGGCAGCGTGATCTTCGACCCGGCCACGCACCTGCCCCTGGTGGGCAATCGCGTCCCAGCCGATCGCTTCAGCCGCGCCGCTGTGGGACTGCTCGACTTCATCCCGCCTGCCAACCAGCCAGGCCTGGTACAGAATTACCAGTATCTAACTTCCAATCGTAGCGACGCTAACAACTTTGGGTTGCGGCTCAACCACACCCTTTCCCGGCGCGACAGCTTCTCGTTCAACCTCAATCTCCAGACCCGCGACGCCAATCCGTCGCAGATCTACGGCTTCCGGGACGAGACTGACGGCAGGGGCTTCAACTCGATGCTGGCCTGGACCCACACCCTCGGCCCCAAGCTGCTCAACCGCCTCGGCTTGAACTTCAGCCGCAACCGCAGCAATACGGCGCCGTTCTTCGCCTTCGGCCGCAACGTCGCCGGCGAGCTGGGCATCGCGGGCACGTCGTCGGACCCCATCAACTATGGTCCTCCGAACCTCTCGTTTACCAACTTCGGCGGCCTCACCGACGCCAGCCCGTTGCTGCGGCGGGACCAGACCACCAGCGTCAGCGACGCGGTCACCGTGGTGCGGGGCCGCCACAACGTGACCACCGGCGGCGAATACCGGCGCATGCAGCTCAACACGCGCACCGACCAGAATGCCCGCGGCACGTTCACCTTTAGCGGCTTGGCCACCAGCGGCTTCGACGCCCAGGGCCAGCCCCTGCCGGCAACCGGATACGACTTCGCCGACTTTCTGTTCGGCTTGGCGCAGGCCAGCTCGATTCGTTTTGGCAGCGCCAATACCTATTTTCGCGGAACGGTCTACAACGCCTTCGCCCAGGATGATTTTCGCGTGCGGTCCAACCTGACCATCAACCTGGGGTTGCGCTACGAGTTTTTCACGCCGCTGCACGAAAAATACGGCCGGATGGCCAACCTGGATGTCGCGCCAGGGTTTACAGGCGTTGCGGTGGTAACCCCAGGCGGCGCCGGCCCTTACAGCGGAGCCTTCCCCGACGGCCTGGTAAATCCCGATAAGAACAACTTCTCGCCGCGGATCGGAATCGCCTGGCGGCCGTTCGCCAAGAGCCACTTCCAGGTCCGGGCGGGCTACGGCCTGTTCTATAACGGCTCGATCTACACCCAGTTCCCGAGCCGGCTCGCCTCGCAGCCGCCGTTTGCCAACACGGCCACGCTGACCACCAGCCTTGTCCGGCCGCTAACGCTCGAGAACGGATTCGCCCCCGGACCCACCGCGCAAATCACGAATACCTACGCGGTGGATCGCGGCTACCGCGTCGGGTACGCCCAAACGTGGAACTTCTCGATTCAGCAAGAACTGCCGCACTCGCTGATCATGGAACTGGGCTACCTGGGGACCAAGGGAACCAAGCTCGACATCCAGCGCCTGCCCAACCGCGCCGCGCCGGGGTCGCCGCTGACTGCCGAGCAGCGCCGGCAGATCGGCAACGCGGTCGGCTTTACCTTTGACAGCTCGGAGGGCAACTCGATCTACCACGCCGCCCAGGTGCGCCTGACCCGGCGGTTCCGCAAGGGTATCTCGGCCAATGCGTTTTACACGTTTGCGAAATCGATCGACAACGCGTCCACCTTCGGCGGCGGCGGCGCGGTGGTGGCCCAAAACGACAAAGATTTAGCTGCCGAGCGCGGCCTGTCGAGCTTCGATCAGCGCCATACCCTGAACCTGTTCTACATCCTTTCCTCGCCGGTCGGACCGAACCTGTATTTCATGCGCGGCGGCGGCAGGCTGGCCGACCTGCTCAAGGATTGGAATCTCAGCGGCGGCATGACCGCCGGCTCCGGCACACCCTTCACCGCCCGGGTGCTGGGCAACCTGTCGAATTCCGGCGGCACCGGATCAGTCGGCAGCGGCCGCGCCGATGCGACCGGGGCGCCGGTCGATAGCGGGGGGGGATTCTTCAACACCGCCGCCTTCACCATCCCACCAGCAGCGCGTTTCGGCGATGCGGGCCGCAACACGATCCCCGGCCCAGGCCTATTGTCGTTCAATCTTTCGTTCGGGCGCTCGTTCCGGGTGGGCGACGAGCGGCGGCGGCTGGAATTTCGCGTGGACAGCCAGAACTTCACCAACCACGTCAGCTTCTCCGGCTTGGCCACGGTAGTGAACGCTTCCAACTACGGCCTGGCAACCAGCACGCGCCCGATGCGCCAGGTTAACGTCACGCTGCGCTTTCGGTTTTGACCCATGCGACGCGCCATCACACTGTTTCTGCTTTCTGTAGCTGCCCTCCCCCAGGTGCGATTCGAGTTGTCAACTGACCTGATCGTGGTTGACGTCCAGGTGCGGGACCGGGACGGCAAGCCGATCGAGGGCCTCAAGAAGGAGGACTTCACCATCCTCGAGGACGGCAAGCCTCAAACCATCTCCATCTTCGAATTTCAGCGCCTCACCCTCGCCCCGCTCCCCGCATCTCCCAGCGTTTCCGTCCCCGCGTCGCCTGTTCGCCTCCCAGCTTCTCCGCCCGTTCGCCGCGAGCCGGCAGCGCCGGCTCGCGTGATCCGCTACCAGGACCGTCGCCTCCTGGTCCTGTTCTTCGACTTCTCGGCCATGCCGCCCACCGACCAGATCCGGGCGCAGGAAGCGGCGTTGAAGTTCCTGGACCAGAAAATGACCGCGGCCGACCTGGTCTCAGTAATGACCTTCTCCACCCGGCTGCAGGTCGTCCAGGACTTCACCGACGATCGCGAGACGCTGACCAAGACCATCAAG
>JACQDI010000804.1 GCA_016201195.1 Acidobacteriota bacterium
CGATCACCCGGGCAACGAGTTTCTTTGAGAAGTCCGTAACTTCCGCTTCGCCCGGCACGAAGGAAATACGGGAAAGATCGAGACCATGAAGGCTTTGCCTGGACGAAGCGGGCCACGCTCCCAGCGTGCGAGCACCCCTTGTACCGCCCGCGACGTCGCCGAGGTACAGTCAACAGTGACGCAAGAGATCTCTTTCTGGAGGAATCCCAACTCTGTGCAACCTACAGGCTTCGCACCGCCTTCCTTGTCCGACCCAAAGAAGGATGCCGACTATGTCTTCTACGAACTGACCCGGAGCATCTGCCCCGACTGCCGCCGCGTTATCGATGGACATATCCTCATCCGTGACAACAAGGTATACCTGAGGAAGCGTTGCCCCGATCACGGAGTGTTCGAGGGTCTGGTGTACGGCGATGCGCAGCTCTACACCAACTCATCTAAGTTCAACAAGCCGGGCACGATCCCTGTGGAGTTTTCATCCGAAGTTCACCACGGCTGCCCGCACGATTGCGGGCTCTGTCCGGATCACCAGCAGCACGCCTGCCTTGGGATCATCGAAGTCAACAGCGCCTGTGACATGGCCTGCCCGCTGTGTTTCGCGGAAGCTGGGCCGGGCTTCAACTTGACCCTCGAAGAGGTCGAGGACATCCTCGACCATTACGTTGCCACCGAAGGGAATCCTCAGGTCGTGCAATTCTCTGGCGGCGAGCCATCGATCCACACCCAAATCATTCCGATGATGCGGGCCGCGCAACAGAGGGACATCCCCAACGTGATGCTCAACACGAACGGGAAGCGGATCGCAACCGATGACCGGTTCCTCGCAGAACTCGCCGAAGTGCGGCCAAACATCTACTTCCAGTTCGACGGTTTTGAAAGCGAGACTTACCGGATCATCCGCGGCGAGGCGGATCTCTTGCCGAAGAAACTCCGGGCGCTTGACCGGCTGGCGGAAATCGACTGCAGTGTGATTCTGGTGCCAGCGATCGAGCCCGGCGTCAACGAACACGAGATCGGGAAGATCGTCCGCTTCGGTCTGGATCATGCTGCGGTGAAGGGCATCAATTTCCAGCCGGCCTTCCACGCAGGCCGCCACGGCCGGCATGACCCGATGCAGCGGATGACCAACCCCGACGTCATCAAGCTCATCGAAGAACAGACCGAGGGTCTGTTCCGGCTCAGCGACTTCATTCCAGTGCCGTGCTGTTTTCCGACCTGCAACTCGGTCACCTACGCCTATATCGATGAACAGCGCAACGTAACGCCGGTTCCACGCATTTTGAACGTCGAGGATTACCTGGACTACATCTCGAACCGCGTCATGCCGGACCTGGGCGCTGAAGTAAGACGCGCTCTGGAGGGCCTGTGGTCTTCCTCCGCCGTGCTCGGGTCGGAAAAAGTGGCGCGGGAGTTTGCCTTCTCGTGTTCGGCCTGCGGCTTGCCGGATGGTGGCCTGGATGTGAAGGGCCTCTCGAACTTTATCTTTATGATCATGCTGCAGGACTTCATGGACCCGTGGACCTTCAACCAGAAGAACCTGATGAAGTGCTGCAAGGAATTTCTTTTGCCTGGAGGCAAGCAGATTCCCTTCTGCGCCTACAACACCGTCGGCTACCGGGAGCAGGCCCGCACTCAGTTGGTGGCGCAAGAGCGCGGCCGCCAGGCAGCCCGGCGCGCAGGGACCAAATACGAAGTCCAGCCGGTGACGTTTTCATTTGGCGAGAGTGGCGCGCTGCCCGAGCCGCTCGTGCAGGTGGAAAAGTGAGCGAATCCGTCGAGTCCGGCCAGCTCAAGAATTGCTGCGCAGCCCTGTACCAGAGCGACTTTGCGCGGATGCTGCTCGGCGACTCGTTCCACCCGGGCGGACTACGACTGACCGAGCGTCTGGGCGAGCGGCTGGGCTTGCGATCCGGGCTGCGGGTGCTGGATGTGGCCAGCGGCAAAGGCGAAAGCGCCATCTTCCTTGCGAAGCGCTTTGGCTGTGAGGTGGTGGGCATCGACTTCGGCGCGGAAAACGTGAAGGAATCCAAGGGCCGCGCCAGTACCGCCGAGGTGGGTCACCTGGTTACTTTCCGTGAAGGCGACGCCGAACGGATCGACTTCCCGGACGCGAGCTTCGACGCCGTCATCTGCGAGTGCGCCTTCTGTACCTTTCCCGACAAGCGCGCCGCCGCGGGCGAGTTCGCCCGTGTCCTGGAGCCGTCCGGTAAAGTTGGGTTGAGCGATCTGACCCGCTCCGGACCGCTTCCATCCGAGCTTGAGGGACTCCTGGCTTGGGTGGCCTGCATCGCCGACGCGAGGCCGGTCGAGGAATACGCCGCCTATCTGGAGGGCGCGGGCATCAGCGGCACGGAGGCGGAAGCGCACGACGAAGCTCTGGCGGAGATGGTGCGGGACATCCAGGGCAAGCTGCTCGGAGCAGAATTGATGAGCAAGCTGAAGCGAATCGATCTGCATGGGGTCGACTTCGCCGAGGCCAAAACACTAGCGCGTGCCGCCGCGGACGCGGTTCGCGCGAAGAGGCTAGGATACGCTTTCATCGTCGGACAGGGTGGGTGATGGTTCTTCTTGTTTTTTTCGCCGCTTGCTTTTTGACTTACGCCAACGGCGCCAACGATAACTTCAAAGGTGTCGCCTCTCTGTTCGGGCCGCCGGACCACCAGCTACCGCACTGCGATCGGATGGGCGACGGTCACCACTTTCAGCGGCTCCATCCGTGCGATATTCTTTGCCCAGAAACTTCTGAGTGCCTTCTCTGGTAAAGGGGTAGTGCCGGATTAGAGGAATTGAGAAACTGAGGAATTGAGAGATTGCTTCGCCCGGCGCGGCGGTTCATTTCTCAATTCACTTCTATCTCTTGTATCCGATCTTCCGAAGCAGGTCTTTGCGCCAAGCGGCGTCCGATTCCTCCTCCACGCCCTTGGGGGAAGCCCCGTCGATCACTCCGAGGATTCCCCTTCAATGCGCGCCTCCCCAGAGAATGGCGAGTTGGGCGCGCATTCCGAGGCGCCCTCTGTCTAACGTCAATCCCACCGGCAGGCCGACCTTCATCTCGAAGTGGGGTCCGGCATAAAAAATCATCTCGGGTTGTACGGCCAGCCCGGTCTCGCCGGTGACCATGTTCGTTCTGCCCAGCACCTCCAGCACCGGGATCCAGCGCCGTGTGGCGAACCAGACGATCGCGTTCTTGTAGTCCAACTGGCGCTCCGCTTCCCGAGTCTGCCCCACGGAGGTTTGCCAGCTCACATTCGAGTGCAGTCGGACCCGCTCACTCAGGTAGCGGTCGAGGAATAATCCGGCGCCCACCTCCGGCGCAACACCTATCACGCGGCGGTTCCCCGTCGGCGCTTCTATCGTGCCCTGCAAAGAGACCGCGTAGTTGCGCGTCGCCCCACCGAAGAGCAAATAGCGCGCGCCGAGATCCAGCTTCCCACCCACTACTGTTGCGGGGTCGTCGCGCCCCTCCTTGATCCGGAAGATGGGAAAACCGACATTGATTTGCCAGCGCCGGGCTATGCCGAACTCCAGTTCCAGCTCAGGTATTGCCTGCTCGCTGCCATCGTGTTCTTTGGGCTCGTGTTCATAGATGAGTTTTGAGGTGCCCGCCCTTGGCGGAAACGGCACGGCGAACTCGGTGGAAATCGGCTCGGCCCGGTGTGCTGCCATCGGACTCCAGCTGCCCAACAGAAGAGAAACAAAGACAAAATACCCTCTCCGACGCGACACTTCGGCACCTCCAAAAATGAACAGGTTCTGCACACCCGGTGTGCAGTTCATCTAGCCTGGGCTTGTGCGCATTAGGAGGAGCGGGGAGGTGGCGAAGGCGTTTCTGGCGAGAAAAAGGGAGGCCGGATCGAATCGGCCGGCGATGTTGGCCGACCGGCTACTTGGAATAACTGTACCGGCGCCGGCAGCAGGAAGGGCTGGGTAGATGCAGCCGCCTGACTATCCCTATCACAAGGCGCGAAAGTGGGGCCATTCGGTGTGGGCTTGCCGCCGGGCAAGTGGCACTCCGGCCGGGTCGCGCCTTCGTGCCGGTGGCGGCAACGACACTGGGTCGGAGTGCAGGCGCAGAACGCCGCGGCCCGCTGAGCGAAAACGCGCACACTTGCCACAAAGTCCGGCAAGAGGAGCGACGTAACCACGACTCCATAAAGTGCGCGACGAAGCATGTAGCTCAATCTTTCTTTCGCTTACAGTAGCGCTCAGGTCACGCGTGCCCAGAATGTCCGGTTCGGGCTGAAACACTGCTGAATGAGTCAGGCGCGGTAGGCGAAAGTCCTCCGCGCCTCCTCGCGGCCTGCAGGGGTCAACTGGCGCGCTCAGGGGACGACGGTTTCCACTGTCCTGGAGTCCGGGTGGGTCCAAGCGTGGGCTTGAAACGCTTGGTCGACCGGCGTTCCCGCCAGATGGTTGGCGTAGTTACTGATGGTCTTCTGGGCTACGCCGACCAGCACCTCAAACACCTGCGCGCGAGTGAACCCTGCATCGACAAACCGGTGCACTTCAGGCCCCGCTACCCATCC
This sequence comes from Acidobacteriota bacterium, assembly GCA_016201195.1. Classification (GTDB taxonomy): domain Bacteria; phylum Acidobacteriota; class Terriglobia; order Bryobacterales; family JACQDG01; genus JACQDI01. The sequence goes on from JACQDI010000804.1 coordinate 4,527, forward strand.
CCTCTGCTGAACCACCGAACGGGTGAACTGGCGCAGCGCCTCCAGACGCGGGTTGTGGATCTCTTTACCCTCGCGGAGGGCATCGACGACATCATCCCCGGCGCCCACGTGCCGCGCCAGCATGGAATGCGCCGCCACGCAGTACTCGCACCGGTTTTCGAAACTTACCGCCAGCAGAACGACTTGCTGTTCGACTGGGCTCAAGGAACTCTCACTGAACAGATTCGCGACGGTGAAGTACACCTTGAGCGCTGTAGGCGATTCGGCGAGGATTCCTAGCAAGTTAGGGATCATGCCGAAGCGTTCCCGTGCGGCGTTCAACACCTCGCGGGATCCTTCGGGAGCGGATTGGAGTGTGTGAGTCGGAAATAGGGTCATAACGATTATTTCGGAGTGGTGCCGGCAAAAGTTACGGAGACCGCCGCCGACTCACGAAACTCTTCCCCGCGAAGGAACCGAGTGAAGAAAACAAAAAGGGGGGGACCGATGAAAGACACACGAGAAACATGGCTCAAGTTCGCTGTCTTGATCCAGCCTGTCGTGTCGGCAGGCTGAAGAGCGGACGCCAGGCCGTCAAAGGCAGCCTGCTGGGTGTGGTTACGCACGCTTCCAAGGGCAGTCTGTGCCTGGGGATTCCGCAACTTAAGGAACTCGGCACGGCCATCCACTTCCGCTACGGCGGTCTTGACCCCGCGTCAGAGTCACCGGCGAGGAGAGCGGCGACACTTTCCAGGTGAAAACCCTGAGGATCCTCGGAGCCGCCTGAGCGGGTCGGCATGGCTTCTCGGCGGCCGGTTCTCACGATAAACGGAGGACGGTGAGCAGCGTCAGGTCGTCTTCAAACTGATCGGAGTTGTGGTGGCGGCTGATGCCTTCAATCAACTGTTCCGATAGATCGTGTACTGAGATAGGGTGCGGTAGGCGGGAGGCGACTGAGCCGGCAAGGCGCTGAAACCGTTTGACCGTAAGTTGCGTTCCATCGGGCGCCTTGGCCTCCGTGGCAGCGTCGGAAAAGGCCATCACCATATCTCCCGGCTCGAGCCAAACGCTGTGCTGGCTGTACATCTCGCCCGCTGTTACGCCGAGCGGTAGACCGCCTTCGATGTCATCGCCCAGCGGAAACCATTCGCGGAAGCGCGCTCGCCAAAGCAGCATCCGGGGATGAGCGGCGTAGGCGTAGTTGAACTCGCCGGTGTCGCAGTTATAGTTTGCCGTCGCTACCGTGGTCAACCGCAGAGGCGCTCCCGGCTTCTGGCTGGCGAGAAAAGTGTCATTGAGGGCAGCGAGCAGGGCCCCGGTATCCCGAATGTCGCGAAACTCGTGCAGCAGCCGGTGTATGTACGCTGCGATCTCGCTGGCGCTGAAGCCATGGCCGACGGCATCCGCCAGCACGATCCGGGCGAAGCGTTCTCCACCACAGGAAAACAAGGCGTAGAGGTCGCCGCCCTCACGACCTTCCGACGGTAGGGCGATCACGTCGCCCTCGAGGCCTGGCAACTGGACGTGGCGGTGTGCCCGCTCGTTGCCGGCATAGAGTTCCACTCAGCCGAAAGGCTGCCCGGCCATCTGGCGGGCGCCGGAATCGATTTCGTCAGGCATCATTTTGCTACAACGGGCGGGTGCGGCAGGTGGCCCCCCGGCCTTTCATGCAGTAATCGTAACAGTTCTTGTGGGCGATGTAGACCCGGCGGAAGGAGTCCTCGAGCGTCCGCCCCAACTCGAAGCGCGGGTCGTCGTAGATCACCGGACAGGGGTAGTAGCGCAGCTCCCCGTCGATTTTCTGGATGCAACGGCTGTGATGACACATCAGCGACTCAGTTGGCTTGTTCAGAATGGCGAAGCAGCTTGTGGTAATGAAGACCTCGGGCTTCGGCTGGCGTCCTTGCCTGGCGAGCTGCACCAATTGATGGCCCATCTCCATGACGTTCTCGATCAGGTTGACCTCGATCCGGATCCCCTGCTCCCGGAACAGCACCTCGTAAGCTTCACGAATTCTTTCCTCGGTCTGCTCGCTGAGGAAGGATCGCTCCGCGGTGATGATCGGTACGAAACCTATGGCGGCAAGTTGCGCGATGGTTTCCATGGTCTGCGCAAAAGTGCTCTTGCCCCGGATGGCGTCGTGCTCGGCAGCCCGCGGGCTCTCCAGCGTGATGCGGAGGCGCAGGCGGTCGCCGTGCCGGGCGCGCAGTTCCCGCAGAGCGTCGAAGTGGTTCCGAATATGCCGGCGAGCATTGGTGAGGATTTCCACCGGAGCGATCTCCAGTGCGTAGCTCAGGCTCTTCAGGAACTCCTCATTACGCTGCTCCCGGCCCCGCAGAACATCTTCGTTTACAAACACTTCACCGCCAGTGAAGTAGATCTTCTCCACTCCAAAGCGGGCTGCGTCGTCCAGGTGCGGGCGCAGTTCGTCAAGAGTGATTTGCTGCAGGCGGTTGTTGCCGGGAGAGGAAGCCGTGTAGCAGTGGGTGCACCTCAGGTCGCAGAGTGAGCCCTGCATGATCCAGAGGTCTTCGAGCACCAGCCGGCCGTTGACGCGCTTGGGCTCGACAAAACCTCGCCGCTCGCACTTTGCGTTGAAAAGCTCGATCCCGTCCGGGTGCTCGCGGTGCTCGCGGATGAGAGTAAGAGTTTGCGCCGCCATCAGCAGCAGCCCTCCGGACCGCATGGGCCGCCCTTAGCGGCAATCGTCTTCCGGTATCGTTTGCCTTTGGTTTCACGCGGGTCCCGCAGCGCCACTCCCCTACAAGAGAAAGCTTGGGCCTTGCTCAGGGGAACCTCTCGCAGCGGCGGCGCCGGAATGATGTCGTCCGCATACGGCGCGCGGGTCAGGATGGTGTACGTCTTGTCGCACACGGCCATGCGATGCCCGCGTTGCAGCACGTGGCCGTCGTCATCGCGCACTTCCTTCCACGGCCCCTTGTAGATGACGGCTTGATAGCGCTCCAGACACGGCCCTTCCTTGCCCTTCCAGGCGGTTGCGGTGACTGCGCGAAACTGGATGCCGCGCACCGTCTGCCACGGCTTTTCTCCGTACTTCACCACCTCGATGCCGTAGAAACCGGCGCGCTCGAAGGCCTCCAGAAACCGGTCTTCCCGCATGGCGCCCGCGATGCATCCGCTCCAGAGCTTGGCGTCGGCCTTTAGTTCCGTCGGGACATCCTCATCGGATACGATGTCGCTGATCGCCACCCGACCACCCCGCTTCACCACCCGGTACGTCTCGGCGAAGAGGCGTTCCTTATCGGCGTCCCGCACCAGATTGAGCACGCAATTCGAGAGGATGACATCCACCGACTCGTTCGGGATGAGCGGAGCCGACGTGCGTAGCCGCTGGGTGAAGGCCTCGAACTCTGCTAGTTGCTCTGCCGTTCGAACAGGGCGTGCTTTCAGGTAGGCGTCTACCTCCTCGAGCGAGAGAGCTAAATCCTGGATGCGAGCGCGGTGGAAGACCATGTTGTCGTAGCCGAGGCGCTCGGCGATGGTGGGTTGGTGCCGGCGCGCCAGGGCGAGCATCTCCCCGTTGAAGTCCACACCAATCACCTGGCCCCTGCGGCCGACGATCTGGGCAGCGATGTAGCAGATCTTGCCGGAGCCGGAGCCGAGGTCGAGCACGGTGTCACCCGGCTGGACGAACCGCGAGGGGTCGCCGCAGCCGTAGTCTCGCTCCAGAATCTCCTCTGGAATGACTTCCAGGTAGCGGGGGTCGTAGCTCACCGGACAGCACAGCGCCGGCTCTCTAGCTCGTGCCGCCTGGGTGTAGCGGCTGCGCACCGCCTTTTCGCTGTCGAGCTTGGTCGTTCGTGGCATAGGTCCCAATATCTTCCGTCAAATCAAGATTCTCAGCAGGCCATAGAACAGCAGCCCCCCCATCAGCCCCAAGGGCAGCGTAATGATCCAGGCCAGCACGATCTGGCGCACGAGCGTCCAATGGGCCTGTTCGCGGCGGTGGACGCCCACGCCGAAGATAGCTCCCATCGTGACGTGGGTGGTGGACACTGGCAGGCCCCAGCGCGAAGCGGCGGTCACCAGAAGAGCGCCGGTCAGATTGGCGCTCATGCCGGCAGCGGGTTCAAGCTGAGTGACCCGGCGTGCCATTGTGTTCGCGACGGACTTGGCCGCCACCAGCCCACCCAGCGCCATCATCGCGGCGATCAGGACGTAATTCGTTGCAGGACCCA
>JACQDI010000805.1 GCA_016201195.1 Acidobacteriota bacterium
AGGGGGTCGAAGGAGCCGCCAGGCGCGCCCCAGGTGGGCGTAGGCGGCGTAGAGAAGCAGGAAAGTCAGGATGAAAGGGAACGCTGCGATGTGGACCAGCCTGCGGACGGCGTCGTCTTCAAGCAGTCCGGCGCGGAACAGCAGGAACCTGCGTATGGCCTTCCGATGGCGCCAGTCCAGCCAGAAGAAGTCGCCATTCTCGTTGAAGATTACCACCTTGGCCGGGATCAGGATGGTGGCAGCGAGCTTCCACGGGGTCATCACCGGTTCGTTGGAGCAGATGATGCCGAGGACCGGGTAGCGCCGGGAGCGCAGCTCGCCGAGCAGCCGCCGCCGGTCGGCGCCGGAGCGGCACCGGGTAACCCGAAAAACCTCGGTTGTGTCCTGATCGAAGACCTGGGGCAAGCCCGGCAAGGGCGTCAGCAGATCGATCGGAAATGGATCGCCGAACCGGCAGGGGCGTCAGCAGGTCGATCGGAAATGGATCGCCGAAGACAGCGCGGAATCGGGGGATACCGTTCTCGAGAACCTGCCGGCTGCCGCTCTCCACGACCAGCATTCGCGTCAGCGGCGGCACGCGGCCGCGCAAGAAGTAGCGCATGAGGTTCTATTGTATACTTGCGGCCCGGCCGCTGGTTCGAGGGGCTACCCCGGCCGGGTAAGGCGGAAAAGGAGCGATCCGGGAAGAAGCCCTGCAATGGACTCGGCAAAGCCCAGGTCGAGTGCCCGGCGGATCAGCACGGTAGTGGCGAGCTGCCGGCGGTAGAAACCGGCGCAGCGGCGGCGTTGGCGGGCGCAGCAGCGGGACCAGTGTAGGCCCTGCGCGGCATCCAGGACCTCGGCGCCGGCCCACGCGCCGGTCTGGACGGCCCCTAGCAGGCCGCTGCCGGTGAAAGGGTCCACGAAGCACGCGGCGTCACCGGCGGCGAGCAGCCCCGGCGCGGAAGCAGGCATGCCGAAGCGCAGGGGGCCCGCGATGTGCCAGAGGGTGAGGCGTTCGAGCGGAGCCAGGCGCGCGGCTAATCGGGGAACGCCGCAGAGCAGGCGGTCGACATCAAACAACAGGTTCTCGCAAGCCAGGCCGCAGACGTTGGTCTTTCCGCCTTCGATGGGACAGAGGCCACAGTAGCCGCCGTCAAAGAAGTAGATTTCGACGGCGTCATTCGCCGGGCCGGAGAAGTGAGCCTTGAAGCCGAAGGCGCGGCGGCCGCGGGTGGAGATGATGGATCGCCCGACAGCCCACACGGCGGGGCCGGAAGGCTTCACCAGGCGCTCAGGGCGCAGCTTGGCCCCACGCTCGACCGCGGCGCGGAGCAGAAAATCATCAAACGCGTAGCGGCTGAGGCCGCAGCCGGCTTCCGGAAGTGGAAAGCGGCGATGACGCCTGGCGAAGTTCAGCTCCGCGTGGGTGACGCGGGCGGGCCGCAGAGAGAGGAATCCATCGGCCACGCCCAGCTCTTCGAGTACGGGGAGCGCTTCGGGCGTGAAGAATTCCCCGCACAGCTTCTGCCGGGGAAACCGGGACTTCTCGTAGATCACCGGACGTCCGCCGCCGCGGGCGATGGCCAGCGCTGCCGCCGCGCCCGCCGGACCGCCGCCGATGATGGGGATCGGGTCAGGCATGAGAGCGCGCCACGAGGCTCAGCCGAAACCAGGGAAGATGACGGCGCACGGTGACGTCGGCGAAGCCGGCGGCCCGGGCCAGCTCGCGCAATTCTCTGGGAAGAAACGCCTGGCGGATCGACGCCACCGCGTCGTGGCGGGTGATGTAGCTGCGGGCGAACACCGGCGCGGCCAGCCGGATGAAGAGCATCGGAAACCAGTGGCGCTCCAGGTCGTTGATGAGCACCGCCCGCCGGGCCAGCCGGCCGAACAAGCCGAGCAGGCGCGCTGCATCGGCATTGTGAAAATGGTGCAGGAACAGGGACGCGGCAACGAAATCGAATGACGCGTCGCGGAAGGGGAGTCGCTCGGCGGCGGCGGCGACCCGCGGGAGCGTCGTCTCCAGGTGCCGGGGCTTGAGGTCGCACAGCACCACGCGGGCGTCGGGAAACCGCGCCAGCACAGCGGCGCCCAGGTCACCCGATCCGGCGCCCACGTCGAGCAGCGAGAACCTCTCCAGCCGCTCGGCTTCGAGCATTCGCAGCAGCACGCTCCTGCCTCCCAGCCAGCGATTGATCCGGCGCAGATCGGCCAGGCTCCGGGCGACGTCGGCGGGCGGTGCGGCGCCCAAATCCAGCAGCTCGGCGATGTGCGGGCGGGCCATCTACACCCGCTTGAGCACCAGCGCCGAGTTCTTGCTGCCGAAACCGATGCAGTTGACCACGGCGCACTCGAACTGGGCGCGGCGGCCGATGTCGGGCACATAGTCGAGATCGCACTCCGGGTCGGGCGTATCCAGGTTGAGGGTCGGCGGCAGGACGCCGTCGCGCATGGCCAGCAGCGTGGCGGCCACGCCGGCCGCTCCGCAGGCTCCCTGCGGGTGCCCGATCAGGGACTTGAGGGCCGAGCCGGCGAGGCGCCCGGCGTGGCCGTCGAAGCACACGTGGACGGCGCGGGTCTCGATGCGGTCGTTCAGCTCGGTGGCCGTCCCGTGCAGGTTCACATACTGCACCGCCTCCTTGGGCACGCCGGCCTCCTCGATGGCCAGGGACATGGCGCGGGCCGGTTCCTCCCCGCACTCCTCCAGCCGCACGCGATGGTAGGCCTCGCAGGTCGAGCCGTAGCCGGCCACCTCGCCGTAGATGTGGACGCCGCGGGCGCGGGCGGCGTCGAGCGATTCCAGCACGAAAAACCACGATCCTTCGCCCAGCACGAAGCCGTCCCGATCGGCCGAAAACGGGCGCGAGGCGCGGTGTGGGGCGTGGTTCCACCGCTGCGTCAGGATGCGCATGAGAATGAATCCGCGCACGATCAGGTAGGCGATGGGCGCGTCGGCGCCGCCCACCACGATCCGCTCGGCGGCCCCATATCGGATCTGGCGGGAAGCGTAGCCCAAGGCGTCGGACGAAGAGGTGCACCCGGTCGAGATCACGTGGCTTGCGCCGCGAAAGCCGAAGCGCATGGAGACTTCGCTGGCCAGGGTCCCGATGGTGGAGGTGGGGATGGTGTAGACGCTGACCTGCTTGTGCTGGCCGGTGTAGTAGAGCCGGTATTGCTCCTCGGTAAACTCCTGGCTGCCGCCGCCGGAGCCGACCATTACGGAAACCCGTCGCAGCTCGTCACGCGACATGCGCTCGGGCTCCAGGCCGGCGTCGGCGAGGGCCTCTTCGGCGGCGGCCAGGGCCAGGGGCGTTACGCGCGAGACGTGGGGGCGGTCCTTGGGCTTGACGTAACGGTCGACATCGAGGCCGGCCACCTCGCCGGCCACCTGCACGGGGAGCGCGGAAGCGTCAAACAGAGAAATAGGTTTCACGCCGCTCACCCCGCAGCGGGTCGCCGCCCAGAAAGCTTCGCGTCCGATGCCGTTGGGACTCACCGCGCCGATGCCGGTAATCACCGCTCGCTGGAGCATACGGAACGATGCTAGCATGAGAGCCGTCCGTGAGATGGCAAGACAACCTGACCGTGGTCCTGGTCGAGACCCGTAATCCCCTCAACATCGGCGCGGCGGCGCGGGCGATGTTAAATTTTGGCTTCACGCGGATGGTGCTGGTCGCGCCCTACGAAGTGGCCTTTCAGGAAGCGCGCTCAGCGGTGGGCGCGGCCTCCGTGCTGGCGAGCGCTCGTGTATTTCCGGGGCTCGCCGAGGCGGTGGCCGGGTGCACGCTGGTGGTGGGCACGGCTTCGGCCGGCAAGCGCGTCTTTCACCAGCCGCGTCACCTGCTGCCCGAGGCGGCGTCGCGGTTGCGGGCGCACCTGGAGCGGGAGCGCGCGGCGCTGCTGTTTGGATCGGAGAAGTTCGGCCTCTCGAACGAGCACCTCAGCTACTGCCAGTGGACCGTGCGGATTCCTACCAATTCGCGGTGCCCGTCGATGAATCTGGGCCAGGCGGTGGCGTTGTGTTGTTACGAAATGGCTCGGACCACCGCGTCAGGGCAAGCCAAAGGCTCACTCCACAGGCGCGCGGCGGCGGATCAACTGGAGCGGATAGTGGCGCGGCTCAGCGGTGTGCTGGATGCTTCCGGGTACATCAATCTGCGCACCCGCCGGTCCCACCTGCTGAAGATCCGCCGCCTGGTCAGACGACTCGATCTTTCCCCCGACGATGCCCAGGTGCTTGAAGGCATGCTCAGGCAGATCGACTGGAAGCTTGCTCGCGATAATAGAAAATCAGGTCCGTAGCCACCGGAGTGTGGCCGAGTTGCCGCAGGAAGGCCGTCACCTGACCCCGGTGGTAGGAATTGTGATTCGCCAGGTGCAGCAGGATCTGATACACCGGGGTTTCGTACGCGTTCCCCTTGGTGTCGCGGTAGGCGACCACGCGGCGCCACCCGGCATCATCCAGTTTCTCCGCCCAGGCGACGAAGCGATCGAGGCGGGCGGTCCAATCCTGGACGAAGGCGTCCCACTCCACCGGAGGCGCGAAGACGGCGAGGCTTGTGGTCGGCTCGCCTTGGAGCCGGGCGAACCAGATGCGATCGGCTTGGTAGATGTGGACCAGCGTGCCGTGTACCCCGCCGTAGGAGCTCTTCAGATCGCGGGCACGCTCCTCAGCAGTGAGCGCGGCGACTGATTCCAGCGTGCGCCGGCTGGCCCAGCGGTTGTAGCGGACGTGTTCGATGACGTTCATGGTTACCCTCTCTCGGCCTGGCTGATGGGAAAGCTGTGCTCGCGGAGAAAGCTATCGGAAAACTGCAAGCCCAGCCCGGGACCTTCCGGCGGCAGGAAGTAGGCCCGGCTATCGTGCCAGCTCCCGAACAGCTCCCGGTTGAGCACCGGATTCGTGTTCCCCTCTTCCAGAATGACAAAGTTCGACAGGGCCGCGCTCAGGTGCAAGTGCGCGGCCAGACATACTGGGCCGTTGGGATTGTGCGGGGCGACCGGGATGAAGTGGCTCTCGGCCATGGAGGCGAGCTTGCGGAACTCGGTGATGCCGCCGGCGCGGGCGGCGTCGGGCTGGTAGATCCGGAAAGCCTCGCGCTCGATGTATTCGCGCGCCTGGAGCCGCGACTTCAGCCTTTCCCCGGCGGCGATGGGGACGCTGGTCGCGCGTTGCACTTCGAGCATGGCGTCCACATTTTCCGGCGGCACCGGCTCCTCCAGAAACATCGGGTAGTAGGGCTCGATGGCCTTGGCGATCCTCACCGCCGAGGCCGTGTTGAACTTGGCGTGGGCCTCCACGCAGATCTCAAACTCGGGGCCGCCGTCGCGGATCCCGCGCACCATCTCCGTCACCTCGCGGATGGTCTTGAGCGTGGCTTGGCGGCTGAAGTCCAAGCGCTCTTCCGGCCGCATGCCCGGCGTATAGGGCTCGTCGAAAAACGGATCCCACTTGCCGGCGATGGCGCCCTCGGCCACCAGCTCCTGGGTTCGCTTCCGGTAGGCCTCAGCAGTGCGGGGAATGTTGCCCCAGCGGTAGCTGGTGTAGATCTTGATTTTCTCGTTGACCTTGCCGCCGAGCAGCTTATAGACCGGCACATGGAGCTTCTGGGCGACGACGTCCCACAGGGCGATGTCAATCGCCGAGATCGCCGACTGCACGGCGCTGCCGTGCATGGCGTTGCGGCCACGGTAGAGCGTGTGCCAGATCTTTTCGATGTCCCAGGCGCTCTGGCCGATCACGTAAGGCGTGATCATCTCAATCTCGGTGGCGATGGTGGCGACCTTGGGGAAATTGGTCCCCTCGCCCCAGCCGACAATGCCCTCGGATGTTTCCACGCGGCACATCAGGTAGTAGTTGCCGCTGAGGTTGCCTTTGGCGTCGCGGTGGACGCGCATAATATATGGCTCAACCTTCACGATCTGGAGCCGGCTGCCGTCATCCGGCCGGGCCTGGGCGAGCACCGAGTTGGTGTGAAGGCCCGTCCAGGCGCTCACCGCGCTGAGACCGGCGCCGATGCGGATGGTTCCGGGGCCCAGGATGCCCCCGGCGACGGCTTGGAGAAAACTTCGCCGCTTAAAGGAGGTGGTGGTCATGTGCTAACCTCTTCCATCATGCTTAGACGCCTCTTTCTTACCATGATTGTCGCCTGCGCGGCTCGGGCCGACCGCCTGCTCACACCGGCCGATGTCACCGCTTTCCGCGAGATGTCGGAGTGCACCCTCTCGCCCGACGGCCGCACGGTGGCTGTGGTCGCCCCTGACGGAAACATCCGGCTCTATGACACGGCCGGATCCGGATCGCGGGCGCTCACCGAGGGTAAGTTTCGCGCCGCCTCCTTGCGCTGGTCGCCGGACGGAAAGAACATCGCCTTCTTCAGCAGCCGCCCTGGCGCCACGCTGTGGGTGGCGGAGGCAGCCTTGGGCAAGCTGGTCCCGGTGACGACGATTGTCCACAGCAATTTCTGGATCCCAGGGCAAGGCTCGGCGCTCGAATGGTCGCCGGACTCGAAGCGGCTGGCCTTTGTCGGAGCAGACCCCGAAACCCCAGCGCCCGGCGCCGATCCGCGGGTCATCACTCGCATCCAGTACAAGAGCCGCAAGGAGTTCAGCGACAACCGCCGCGAGCACATCTGGATCGTGGACGCCGGCGGAGGGCGCCCCCGCGCCCTGACCGGCGGCGAGCACCACGAACATTCCATCTCGTGGTCGGGCAACCCCGATGCCACCCATAACTACGACCTTTTTACGGCGGACGTGGAGTCCGGCGCCGTCCGCCGGCTCACCGACACCCCGGGCTGTGAGTACGCCCCGGCGTTTTCTCCCGACGGCCAGTGGATCGCCTATACAGCGACGACGCGCGCAATCACCACCATCGACAGCGTGGCCGAGGACACGCACGTGTGGGTGATTCCCGCTTCGGGCGGCGGGGGGGCGCCCTCCGGGCCCCGTGAGTTGAACCACGCGCTCGACCGCCGCTCGACCGCGCCCCGCTGGTCGCCGGACGGGCGCTGGATCTATTTCCTGGCCGGCGACCACGGCCGCCAGTTGATCTACCGCGTGCCGTTCCAAGGCGGGACGTCGCAGGCGATCGTCCAAAAGGACGCCACCATTTCGGCCTATGCGGCCGGACCGAAGCTGGCCTACCTGATGAGCGACGACCGCCGCCTGGCCGAACTTTACGTCGAGGGCGCCCAACTCACCGAGAACAGCGGGGCTCTGGCGGGCATCCGGCTGGTGGATCCGGTTCACCTGGAGTTTTCCAGCTTTGATTCGACACCGATCGAGGGCTGGCTGCTGCCGCCGGTCGATCGCCGCGAAGGGCAAAAGGTTCCGCTGCTGCTAAGCATTCACGGTGGACCTCATGGGATGTTCGGCTACGCTTTCAGCCGCAACCTGCGCCAGCAGGTGCTGGCCACCCGCGGATACGCCGTGCTGTACCTCAACCCGCGCGGGTCGACCGGCTACGGCCAGAAATTCAGTGACGGCTGCGTGAACGACTGGGGCGGCGGCGACTACCAGGACCTGATGGCGGGTGTCGATTATGCCCTGGGCAAGTTCCCCTGGCTCGACCGCGAACGGATGGGGGTGCTGGGAGGCAGCTATGGCGGCTACATGACCAACTGGGTGATCACCCAAACCCAGCGTTTCCGGGCCGCCGTGGCCAGCGCCAGCCTCAGCAACCTGATCAGCTTTTACGCTACGTCCCTTTACAACGACCTGATCCACGCCGAGTTCAACGGCTTTCCCTGGGAGGGCGACAACTACGACCGCCTCTGGGACCGCTCGCCGCTAAAGCACGTCAAAAACGTTCGCACGCCGACCCTGTTCCTGCATGGCGAGCAGGACCACGATGTTCACATCAGCGACGCCGAGCAAATGTACACGGCGCTTCGCCGCCGCGGCATCGAGGCTGAGCTGGTGCGCTACCCGCGCGAAGGCCACGGCTTCACCGAGCCCCCCCACCAGGTCGACAGCCTGGAGCGAACTTTGGAGTGGCTGGACCGCTTCGTGAAATAGAAAACCACAGAGGCACAGAGAACACAGAGAAAAAACGGTTCTCTGTGTTCTCTGTGCCTCTGTGGCTTTCTATCGGGGTAAAACCAGGCCGCCCATGCGGGCCTCCGCCGCGTCTTCCACTTCGAAGCGCGTCCCGTAGCTTTCCAGGTACTTCAGCCCGGAGCCGGTGTTGTAGATGACGATGGTCTCGTCTTTCTTCAAGAACCCATTGCGCAGCAGCTTTTCCAGGGCGGCAATGCAGGCCGCGCCCTCGGGAGCGACAAACAGGCCCTCGGTCTGGGCCAGCAGTTGACCGCCGTCGAGCAGCTCCTGATCGCTGACCGCCACGCAGGTTCCGCCGCTCGACCGCACGGCGTCCAGGATCAGAAAATCACCCAGGGGCTTGGGAACACGCAGGCCGCTGGCCACGGTTGCCGCGTTCTGCCAAAATTCGGACTGCGCCGCGCCCTGCTCGAAGGCGCGCACCACCGGCTGGCAGCCCTCCACCTGCACGACGATCATCTTGGGCCTTTCTTTCCCGATCCACCCCAACTGCTCCATCTCCTGAAACGCCTTCCACATCCCAATAATGCCTACGCCCCCGCCGGTCGGGTAGAAGATGGCGCCGGGCAGCTTCCAGCCGAGCTGCTCGGCCAGCTCCAGGCCCATGGTCTTTTTGCCCTCGATGCGGTAGGGCTCCTTGAGAGTGGATACATCGAACCACCCGTTGGCGGGCGCGCGCTCCGCGACGAGGCGGGCGCAATCGCTGATCAGGCCGTCAACCAGGGTCACCTCCGCGCCGAACATCTTGCATTCGATGAAATTGGAGGCCGGCACGTCCCGCGGCATGAAGATGTGGGCGGGCATCCCGGCCGCCGCAGCGTAGGCGGCGAGTGCGCTCGCGGCGTTGCCGGCCGAGGGAATGGCCAGCTCGCGCACCCCCAGCTCCTTGGCCATCGAAACGGCGCAGGAAAGCCCGCGCGCCTTGAAGGTGCCGGTGGGGTTCAGGCTCTCGTCCTTGACGAAGAGGCAGTCGGCGCCCAGCTTTTTTCCCAGCCGGGGCGTGGAGACCAGGGGCGTCATCCCCTCGCCCAGGGATACGATCGACTCGGGCTTCGAAACCGGCAGCAACGGTGCGTAACGCCACATGGTGCCCGGACCCTGGGGGATCGTCTCCCGGCGCCACCCTGCGCGCGCACGCGCCAGATCGTAGTGGACCAGCAGCGGCCCCCCGCAGGCCGTGCACAGGTTGTAAATCCGGCCGGCCGGGCAGGCGGTGTTACATTTACTGCACGCCAGGTGGGTCAGGAACGTCATAGTAATTTGGTGATTTGTGGATTTGGTGATTTGACCAAGTCTCGAGCTGAATAGTTTAGTATAGAGGTTTGATGCGCGCCTTGCTAGTAATCGCTTTCGTGCCGTGCCTGTGGGGCGGCGAGTATGCCGTGCTGACCACGGGTTTTCGGCTGCGTGCCGAACGGCATACGGCCGACGGGGAGAGGACCCGGCTGTATGATGCCGGCGGAGGCTACACGGAGATCCCCAGTTCTTTCATCGAGGGGTTTGAGCCCGACGAGAGCGCGGCGCCGGCAGCCCCGGCCGCACCCCAGCCACCCCTGCCTGCTGCGGCACGCCTGGTAGAACAGGCCGCCCAGCGGCATGGCGTTCATCCCGCCCTGGTCGAGAGCGTGATCGCCGCCGAGTCCGCACACAACCCGCTCGCGGTTTCTCCCAAAGGGGCGCAGGGGCTGATGCAACTGATGCCGGGCACAGCGCGGAAACTGGGAGTCGCCAATCCCTTCGATCCGGCTCAGAACGTCAACGGCGGAACCTCCTACCTGCGACAACTGCTCGACCGGTACGCCGGATACTCCAACCAGTTCGAGCGGGCGGTAGCGGCCTACAACGCGGGTCCAGGACCGGTCGACCGGCACGGAGGCGTGCCGCCCTACCGGGAGACCGTCGACTTCGTTTCCCGTGTCAGCGTGCGTCTGGCGGCGGGGAAATAACGCCCAGCCAATCCTTCATCGCCCCCGTCTAGGAGCATCGGTGGTGCGAAGGGCTGTTGCCGCCAGCAATCGACAGGCGGCTGCTGCCTCAGCCCCATTGCTTGACAGTTATCCGCCATTGGCGGATACTAGGGTTAAGTGGAACTGATCGAAAC
>JACQDI010000806.1 GCA_016201195.1 Acidobacteriota bacterium
AGAGACCGGGCCGGCCGTCCCTGAAGCTGCCCGGACGATATCAATACTTCCCTTGAAGTAGGCTCCGTCCTCGATCGTCACCCCGGCCGTGGTCAGGTCTCCCAGCAATGAGCCGGTGCTGCGGATCTCCACTTTCTGCGCGGCTTGCACGTTGCCGCGCAGCGAGCCGTGCACGTCGACGTTCCGGGCCACCACGCTCGCGTTGACCTTGCCGTTCGGCCCCACCGTCACGTTGTGGCCCCGCAGCTCGATCGACCCTTCGAACTCCCCATCGACGTACAAGTCTTCGTCGCCGGAAATCTGAGCCTTGAACAGAAGAGTCTGGCCGATCCAAGACCCGTCTGGAAGCGGCGGCACCGGCGTTCTGCTGATTCCAGCTTCAGGAGCCTTGGCGGGCGGCGCCGGGGTTGGGATGGAACTTTCAGGTTTTCCCCACATGCGGCACGACCTAGCAATTCCCTTGCCAGTCGCCTGCGGCAACAAAAGGCGGCACTTGCGCGCTTCCGCCGTCAGGCAAGAGCGTAAAATTTTCCTGGTCAACCCGCATCCAGTCCCTCATAAGGAAAGCGATGGATGGCTTGCATGCACTCCGAAAGCGCCTTCAGCAGCGTATCCCCCCAGCCGCATGGGGTGTAGGGCAACGTCTTCTGGTTGGTCTGCTTATCGGCCTGCGCGAAAAACAGCATGGATTGCGCGTTGGGTCGTGCATACTCCTTTACGGTAATGACGAATTCGATATCACCGCCCGGCTGTGCCTTTTTCATCGAAAAGAAGTGGAGCTGGGCCAGCTCCTCGGACGGTTGCCGCTGGGCGAAGGTCCATTCCTGCATTCGTTCCTCTCCTATGAAACCGCCGAAGACCTATCATACATGAAGGAGAGTGAGATGACCCGCCGATATCTATGGAAACTATTTCTCTGAAACTACCGGAGGATCTCCTGGAAGCCAGCGGGAGGTGCGCTGCCGCGTTGCGGCTGTCCCGAGCGGCCTACATTCGGCATGCTATCGAGCGCAGCAACCGGAACATACAGGCCCGTCTGCGGGCGAAAAGGCTGGCTCAGGCATCCCGGAAGGTGCGCAACGAGAGTATGCGGGTCAACGCGGAATTCGCAGCTATTGAGCGGGCCCCTGATGCCTGAGCGCGGGGAGATTTGGCTAGCCGACCTCGACCCCCAGCGCGGCGCCGGGCCGGGCAAAACGCGGCCGGTGCTACTTGTTCAATCCCGGCTCTGCTCGATGCCAGTCATCCTTCTACACTGGTTGTGCCGCTGACCACGCGGCTGGTGGACGATGCGGAACCTCTGCGCATTCGCGTGCGCGCCTCCGGGCGGCGGTCTCGGGATTCCGACCTGCTCATCGATCAACTGCGGGCAATCGATAACCGCCGGCTCATACGCGGCCCGGTGCTGCGTCTGCCCGAGCCTCTGATGAGGAAAGTGGAGGCGGCCATTCGGGAGGTGCTGGATCTCAGCGAGTTCACGACCGGTTTCGAGTAGAATGGGAAGGCATATGGCTACCACCACTACGACTTCCACCAACCGCGAGCTGGATCTGGAACATCTCTGGCACGCCAACTTGCAGCACCGGGGCCTGGACAGCAAGCCGCCGCTCGAGATCGCCAGTGCCGAGGGAGTTTACCTGTATGACGCCGAGGGGCGCCGGTATCTCGACGCCATGGCGGGACTCTTCTGCGTCAACGTGGGGTATGGGCGAAAGCAGATCGTGGCCGCGGCCGCCGAGCAGATGGCGAAGCTGCCCTACTACCCGCTGACGCAATCCCATGGCCCGGGGGCGCAGTTGGCCGCACGGCTGGCGGCGATGCTGCCCAAGGGCCTGAGCCGCACGTTCTTTACCAACAGCGGCTCGGAGGCCGTGGAGACGGCGCTGAAGATCGCGCGGCAATACGGGCGGCAGGCCCACCCCGGGCAGAATCGCTACAAGATCATCGCCCGGCATCGCGGCTACCACGGCTGGACGATGGGGGCGGCTTCGGCCACCGGCCAGTTCCTGCGGAAGCAGGCGTTCGAGCCGCTGGTGCCAGGGTTCTTCCACGTCCCGCCGCCGGATCATTACCGCTGCGCGTTCTGCTCGGGCCAGCCGGCATGCACGCTGGCTTGCGCCGACGCGTTCGAGCGGGTAATTCGCATGGAGGGGCCGGAGACGGTGGCGGCGGTGATCGCCGAGCCGGTGATCGGCGGGGGCGGCATCTTCCCCGCCCCGGAGGGCTACCTGGAGCGGCTGCGCGAGATCTGCGATCGCTACGGGGTCCTGCTGATTCTGGACGAGGTGATTACCGGGTTCGGCCGCACGGGGAAGCTGTTCGGCTTCGAGCATGCCGGGGTGCGTCCGGACATCCTCACGCTCGCTAAAGGTATTACTTCGGCTTATCTGCCCCTGGCGGCGACGGTTACCACCGACCAGGTGTTCGAGGCGTTCCGGGCCGGACAGGCGGAGGAGGCGAAGTTTACACAGGTGAGCACGTTTGGCGGCCACCCGGTGTCGTGCGCGGCGGCGCTGGCCAACCTGGAGATCCTCACCAGCGAGCGGCTGTGGGAGAACTCGGCGCGGATGGGCGAGTACCTATTCGACCGCCTGCGGGCGCTCGGTTCGCCGTGGATTGGGGAGATCCGCGGGCGGGGGCTGCTGATCGGCCTTGAAATGGTCGCCGACCGGACCACGAAGGCGCCGCTTCCGGAGGCAGCGGTGGTCAAGTTGCAGAGGGCGATTCGCGACGCGGGGGTGCTGGTGGGACGCAATAACGACACGGTCCCCGGCTTCTGCAATGTGATCATCCTCTCGCCGCCGTTAATCCTTAGACAAAGCGAGGCGGGTGAGATTGTGGCCGCGATTGAGACCGGACTGAGGCAGGTGGCGG
>JACQDI010000807.1 GCA_016201195.1 Acidobacteriota bacterium
CGCAGCTTGACGCGGTCGTCGTCGGCGTAGATCACCCGGTCGGTGGCCAGCGTCACCGGCCCCGGCGTGCCGGCGACCAGGCTTCGCAGCAACTGCTGCCAAAAGGTCGGATGCGTGAGATCGTTGTGGTCCAGACCCATGCGCCAGCGCCAGCTTCCGCCGGTGGCGAAAACCAGCGTTCGACCGCGGCCATAATTCTGGACCACCAGCATAGGGATGCTCTTCGGCCCCGGCAGCAGGCCGTTGACCAGCGACACGGCCCCGGGCTTCAGCTCGCCGGTGATCTGGTAGTCGGCGAGGTCCGGCAGTTTCGCCCAGCGAGCGGCATTCTTTTCGGGATCCTCTTCCAGGCGGCAAACCAGCGACTCGCGGCCCTGGGGCGTCAGCTCGACTTTCACCGGGCGCCGGTGGAAAGTGGGGGTCGCCGCCGAGAGGCGCACGGGGAGGATTTCGGCCAGCGTGGAGCTCGCCCATCCGCCCTCGCTGAACGATTTGCGTCCCCCCAGAAACAGCGCCGAGCCGCCACGCCGGTTCACGAATTCCTTGATCAGCTCCTGCTGGGACGGGGTGAAGAAAGGCGCCTCGATGGTGCCGATAATGAGGCCGTCATATTTGAACAGCTCGGCTGCGCTGGCGGGAAAACCCTCCACCAGGGTCTTGTCGTCATCCACGCCCTGGCGGTAGAACTTGTTGGCCGAGGTCCGCAGCAGGCTCACCAACTGGATGCTCTGGTCCTCCAAAGCGGCCCGCCGGATGAACTTGAACTCCCACCGCGGCTCGCCCTCGACATAGAGAATGCGGCGCTTGCCCGGGAGTACCTGCACGACGCGGGTAAGCTGGTTGTTGCCGGTCACCTCCTCACCCGGCAGCGGATCGACGGCGATGGTCAGCTTGCGCGACCCCGCCTCGCCGGAGTGGAACAGGATTTCCTCGGTCTGCACGCTCTGGCCGGAGGCCAGGGTGATCTCCCGCGAGGCCAGCACGCTCGCTCCCTCCCGCACGGACAGGCGCGTTTTCTGGCCGTCCAGGCCGTGCTGATGCAGCGTAACCCGGGCGTTCAATCGCGAGCCCGGCAGCGCGCGGGAGGGCACGGCCACGTCGGTCAACTCCACGTCGCGGGGAATTTCGACGCGGCCCACGCCCACCGTGTGCACCGGAATTTTCTTCTGCCGGATCTCGGCCATCAGCGCGCGATCCAGGCCCCCGGTGTTGTCGGCCCCGTCGGAAAACACCACTACGCCGCCGAGCGGCAGCGTGCTCGTCTCGCGCAGGATGCCGGCCAGCGACTCGCCCAGGCGCGTCGCCGAGCCGTTGGCCGCCAGTGGAGCCCCCTTCTCCACGCGGTCGAGGCGCGAGTTGAACCCGTACACCCGCACCTGGACGCGGCTCTCCAGGTCTCGCAGCAGGCCGGCTCCCAGCGCCGCCTGCACCTTGTCCAGCCGCGACTGCGTGCTCTCTTTGAGGTCCATGCTGCGCGAGGTGTCGATGAGCACGGCGACGATGTTCTGCTGGGGGCGCAGCGCGGCCACGCGGATCGCCGGATGCCACAACAGGGCCAGCACTAGCGCCACCAGCGCGGCCTCCAGCGCCCAAACCCCCGCCTGCCGGGCCGGCGACAAACGCTCCCCGCGCCGTTTCACGTGGAACCCCAGCGCCGCCCCCGCCGCCACAATGAGCAGCCCCAGCAGCCACAGCGGCCACCCGCTCAGGAACAGAAACTCCCCTTTGCGGAAGACCGTCGCCGGATATTTGAACAAAAATTCAAACATACAGTGGGCAGTAGGCAGTAGGCGGTAGGCAGTAAGCGGCGGCCGGCACTGCCTACTGTCTGCTGTCTACTGCCTACTGTTTTTTCAATGCGTCATCGAATAAATGATGTAGTTAATCCCAAACCGGTACGCCAGAGCGGTCCACTTCTCCGGGTACTCCGGGTAGTCGGCCCATTCCCAGGCGTCCCCCAAATCCATATTGAAGTTGATGACCACCATCAGGCGGCCCTTGTCGTCGTAAATGCCTCGCCAGTGCGGCTCGACCCCATCCTTTTCGAAGGTCTGCCCGGAACGCAAGAACTGAATACCGGGGACCTGCACTTTCTGGTCGATGTCGTAGAGGGTGTGAAACACAGCGTCGCTCAACTCGATCTCCACGATAGGGCGGTCGGGAAGCACGCGCCGCATACTGTCTAGAAAATTCGCCCATTCAAAGGTGCCGTGAAAATCGTCCACCACCAGGAAGCCGCCGCGCAGCAAGTACTCGCGCATCCGCGCCGCCTCGGTCTCGTTCCAGGTACCACTGGCCCACCTCCACCGCGTAGACCCAGGGATAGTTGAACAGGTCGTCATCGAGCGGCCGCAGGTATTTCTCCAGGGAGCGGGCGTGAATGCTGGAGAGCCGCCGCACGCCTTGCAAGAACTGCCGGTCGGCCTTGGGCGAGTCGGTCATCCAGGCCTGGCCCCAGCGCCGGGTGCCGGGCCCGTTCTGATAGGCCAGGCGGACGAAGTAGTATTCCGTCTCCTCGTTCGCATCGGGCGGGATCGGCGCCTCCTCTTCCTCACGGGGGAATCGCCGGTACCCGTATTGTTGCAGGCCCTCCAACAGCGCAGGGCCCAGCAGCAAGAGCAGGCAGGCTGCCCCGATCCAGCGGCGACAGAAGAGGTTTCTCATCGACTCCCTCTAAGGGAAAGAATACCACCTCGCGCCCGTGGTGTTAGAATCGGCTGGTGATTTGCTGCCAGGAATTCGAAGACCTGGTGGACCGCGAGATGGCCCGCGTTTCGCCCAAGCACCTCCTGGAAAACGGACGGATCGTCAATGACATCGACAGCGAGTACTTCCTGGTCTTCGGCGAGGGCCGGTTCAGTTACGTAGGCATCCACTATTGCCCCTTTTGCGGCAGGGTGGTTTCCCGGGCGCTGTGGGATAGGGAGAAGAAGAAATAGAGAGAAGACGCGGAGACGCGGAGATGGGGGGACACGGAGACGCGGGGACGCTCCTCAGCTTGCAACCAGTTCCTTTAGCCGCATGGCACAGATCCGGGTGCCTTCCTCCTTGTTGCCGCCCGGGCCGCCCCAGTGTGTTTCGATGCTAATCGCTCCGCGATAGCCGTCGCGGGCCAGGGCGGCGAGCTGGCCTCTCCAATCGATCTCGCCCTCGCCCAGCGGCCCCCAGTTGACCCGGTCGCCGGTCGCGCTGCGCACCCCGTCCTTGGCGTGGACGTGGATCATGCGGCCGGGCGGCAGGAGCGCGTAGCCGTCCGGATACGGCGTTTCGCCCGCCATGTAGGAATTGCCCGGATCCCACACCAGGCCGAAGTGCGCCTCCGGGAGCGTGCGCAGCACCGGCGCCGCTTCGGCGGCGGTGGCGATGTTGCAAGCGTGCTCGTTCTCGAGGCCGATGGTGACCCCGTGCTTCGCGGCCTGGTCGATGGCCAGGGCCAGCGACTCCACGATGCGCCCGAACAGCCGCTGCGGCTCCATGGTCCGCCAGAAGCTGAACACGCGGACGATCGGCGCGCCCAGCTCCAGGGCTACCTGGATCGAGCGCTCCAGAATCCGCGGCTGGTCGGCGAACTGGTGGGCTGCGTGGAAGGCGTCCTGCTCGAAACGGTGGTCGATCGCGCCGCCCTCCGGGTGGGTGCATTTGAACACCGGTGAGGCGATTGACAGGATGCGGATTCCTGCGCCATCGGCGATCGCCTTGAGGCGCTGCACCTGCGCCGGCTCCAGGTCGACGATGTTCCGATCCCAAACCGTGCGCACCTCCACCGCCTGGTAGCCCAGCTCGACCGCCGTGGCCACCGCCCGCTCGAAGTCCTGGCAGAATTCGTCTGTAATGAAAGCGAGGGTAAAGGGAGACATCGGAGCGATTCTATCAAACCAGAAAGCCACAGAGGCACAGAGAACACAGAGTAAGACACAATCGTTCTCTGCGCCTCTGTGTCTCTGTGGCGTTCTTTTCTAAATCACCAGATCGCTCTCGAACTTCTTCAGCTTCTCGACCAGGGTGGTCCGCTTGAGCTGCAGGATCTGCGCGGCCTGGGTTTTGTTGCCGTGGGTGCGCTCGAGCACGTGCAGGATGAGGTCCCGCTCAAATTGTGTGACCAGGCCACGGAAGCCGGCGCCTGAGGCGGCCGCCACGGAGACCGAGGAGAGCAGCGGGCCGCGCGGAACCGGGAAATCGGCGAGGTCCACCTCTTCCCGGTCCTGGCTGCGGATCACGGCAATCTCCACGGCGTTTTCGAGCTCCCGGATGTTGCCGAGCCAGGGCCGGCTCATCAGCTCCGCCTCCGCGCCGGCCTTCAGCCGCTTGGGGGCGAGGTGATCGCGCCGGCAGAATTTGTTCAGGAAGTGGGCCACAAACAGCGGGATATCCTCGCGGCGCTCGCGCAGCGGCGGCAGGTGGATGGGGAAGACGTTGATGCGGTAATAGAGGTCCTCCCGGAAATGGCCCTGGTTGACCCGGCTCCACAGGTCCACGTTGGTCGCGGCGATCACCCGCACGTCGAGCTGGATCGATTCGACCGCCCCCACGCGGTGAATTTCCCGCTCCTGGAGCACGCGCAGCAGCTTCGGTTGCAGCTCGAGCGGGAGGTCGCCGATCTCATCCAGGAAGATGGTGCCGCGGTGGGCCTGCTCGAAACGCCCCACGCGCGCCTGGTGCGCGTCGGTAAAGGCCCCTTTGACGTGTCCGAAGAACTCGTCCTCGAGCAGCGTGGCCGGAATCCCGCCGCAGTTGACCGAGATCATGGGCACCTTGCGGCGGCTGGAGAATAAATGGATCGCGCGCGACACGCGCTCCTTGCCTGTTCCGGTCTCGCCGGTGATGAGCACGGTGGTGTTCTTGGGGGCGACCAGCCGCACCTGATCGAGGACCCTCTCCATGGCCGGGCTGCGGCCGAGCAGCAAGTCGGGGGGAAAGGGCTCGGCCGCAGCCGCTTCGATCGACAGCCCGGGCCCGGCTTCCACCGGCCCCAGGACCGGAGCAAGGCGCGCCCACAGCTCTTCGGCCAGCACCGGCTTGGCCAAAAACCAAGCTCCCGCCCGGCGGAGCGTGTCGGCAGCCGGGCCCCACTCCTCCAGCCGGTTCAGAATCAGCACCGGGGCCGGGGCCTCCTGACTGTTGGCGCGTTCCAGCAGCGGCAGGAAGTCGCGCACCGGATCCTCCAGCGTCTCCTGTTCGACGTCGGCCAGGACAAGGTGGGCAGAGACGATGACCAATTTCTGACAGGCCTCGCGGATGGTGCGCGCCTGCAGGATGCGAAAACCTTTCGCTTCGAGCAGCGAATGCAGGTAATCCTGATGGGAACTGTCAGGGCCTACCAGCAGCACGCGGTGCTGCCCGCCGGTGCGATTGAGGGTCGTGGTGGTCATCGTGTAGTCCCGAGCCGCGTCGATGCGGGCGGCGACGCCAACAATTGCACGAACCTCGCCAAAATTGCGACGCCAGCGTGAGTCTAAGGAAACAAAGGTCTTCCGAGAGAATTAGGGTGCGCGGCCGGGGACGGGGCGACGGCGCGTTTCCCGAAATGGAATGGAGGTGCTGGTCCGGTGAGCGACATTCGCTGGTGTGGCGAGCGTTAGCCCCCCAGACCAAAATGAAACAGCCATTCCCGATTCGGGACAGAGCAGGATCATTACTTATACGTAGTGAGCAGGATTTAGCCCGACCTCGCTACTCCTGGGACATCGAAAGGCATAGGAATTCCGGCACCGAACGTCAAAGTTTTGACGGCCGGCCTTCCCTTGGCCGCCCGTTTTCCATTGAAAACACGGACCGTTGCCACGCCGCGGAGGTTGGCCAGCCTGTTGCACCGGGCAGCACGCCAAGGAAAGGAACTGAAAATTCATGTCCTGTGCAGCTCCGGCCATCCACTCTGCCCCCGCAGCGGCGACGCTCCGCACGGCGCGTTGCGGCCCCCTGGATCGGGACCAGCGAGACGCCATCGTCATGTCGCACCTGCCGCTGGTGAAGGCTATCGCCAGCCGGGTTCGCGAAAACCTGCCCGTGCAAGTCGAGTTGGACGACCTGGTGCACGCCGGCATTCTCGGCCTGTTTGACGCCGTACAAAAATACGATCCCGGCAAGCGGGTCGTCTTCCACCTCTACGCCAAGCACCGCATCCGCGGCGCGATCCTGGACAGCCTGCGGCAGCTCGATTGGGCCTCTCGCGATTTGCGCAAGCGCTCCAAACACATCGAGGCCACGACCCAGAAGCTCAGTTGCCGGCTGGGCCGCCTGCCCACCGAGAGCGAAATGGCCCGCGAGATGGGGGTTTCGCTCGCCCGCTGGCGCAAGCTAGTACTGGAGCTACATACAGCCGGCCTGGGACCCAACCACGGCCGCCAGGTCAGCTCGTACTGCGATTTTGGTGACCGCCCCCTCACCGAAACGCCCCAGAGCGACGAAGAACCGCCGGATCGCTCCTGCGCCCGCCAGCAACTGCGCCTCATGCTGGCCGGAGCCATGCGCAGCCTCCCCGCCCGCTATCAGCGCGTAATCGCTCTCTATTACGACCACGGCAGCACCATGAAGCAGATCGGGGCGGAGCTTGGGGTCAACGATAGCCGTGTCTCCCAAATCCACAAGGCCGCGCTCGAAAAACTGCACGCCGCCCTCCGCCATCGTGGCATCGAGACGTGCGAGGTGTTCGTGGAAAGCTAAACCATTTGGTGATTTGTTGATTTGAAGACCCTCGGCGCCGCGTCCGCCTCGTTGCCGGCTGCCAGGCAGCGGGTCTTGCTGCAAAATCACCAAATCAACCTATCATCTTCCTCAACTGGTCTTCCCGGATTATCTCGACACCGAGCTCCCGCGCCTTCTCCAGCTTCGATCCGGCCTCCTTGCCGGCCACCACGTAGCGGGTTTTCTTGCTGACCGAGCCGGTGACCTTGCCGCCGGCGGCCTCGATCTTCGCGGTCGCTTCCTCGCGCGTCATGCCTTCGAGCGTTCCGGTCAGCACGAACGTCATCCCCTGGAGCGCCGCGCCCCGCTCGACCACCTCCTGCTCGAAGCGCAGGCCCGCTTGCCGCAACCGCTCCACCAACTCGCGGTTCCGCGGCTCGGCGAAAAAGCTACGGATCGCCTCGGACACGCGCGGCCCGACCTCTTCGGCCCGCTCCAGCTCTTCCAGGCTCGCTTCCATCAAGCGGTCCAGGCTCCCGAAATGCCTCGCCAGGATCTCGGCGGTGCGTTCGCCCACAAAGGGGATTCCCAGGGCGTGAATCACCCGTTCGAGCGGGGCCTGGCGCGAGGCATCGATGTTGCGCAGCACCTTGCTCGCCGACTTTTCCGCCATGCGCTCCAGCCCCGCCACCTGGTCAAGCGTAAGCTGGTAGAGATCCGAGACGCTGCGGACGAGCCCGCGATCCACGAGCTGGTTCACCAGCACGTCCCCCAACCCGTCGATATTCATCACCCGCCGGGCGGCGAAATGTAAAATCGATTCCTTCAGCCGCGCCGGGCAATCGGTGTTGACGCAACGCCGGGCCGCCTCGCCGGGCTGGCGGACCACACGAGTTCCGCACACCGGGCATTCTTCCGGCATTACAAAC
>JACQDI010000808.1 GCA_016201195.1 Acidobacteriota bacterium
TATGGTGCCGGCGGCGGGCATTAGCAGACGGAAGAACTTCCCCAGATGGTTCGCTGCGATCAGGACCGCCTTGTACCCGGAGACGGTGCTCATAGCGCTCAAAGCGTCCATCGCCTGGGCGCGCGTGATGCGCGGCATCAGTTCCATCGAGAACGTGGTGACGTGGCCCGCTGCCAGGGCCCGGATCTCCGCGGCGCTGGTGTACGGCTGCAGAAAGCCGATCAGGGTAGCGCCGGGCTTCATTCTGCTGATTTCATCCAGTGCCGGCGGCTGGACTTTGAGAAGAATATCGGCTTGGCCGATTACCTCCGGCTCGATCCTCGCGCCGGCTTCCCGGAAAGACCGGTCTGCGAATCCGGCTGCCGCGCCTGCGCCGGCCTCGACCACGACCTCCAGGCCCGCCTTCGTGAGCTTCGGAATGAGCTCGGGAACCAGCGCCACGCGCCTTTCGTTGGGCGCCGTCTCTTTCGGAACGCAGGTAATCATCCTGGATACGTTCCGGTGATGTATTTGTGTAACTGGTGGATGGTCTCCTCGTGCGCGGAGATGATCCACTTCACCAGATCGCCGATGGAAACAACGCCTGCCACCTTCTCACCTTCGAGCACCGGAAGGTGCCGGATGCGGTTCTCCGTCATGATCCGCATGCACTCGTCGACGCTCTGTTCAGGCATCACGAAAATGACCGGACTCGTCATGATCTCCCGCACCTGCGTTTCCCTGGAGGACCTTCCTTGCAGAATGACTTTGCGGGCATAATCGCGCTCCGAGATGATGCCCACCAGCTTGCCGCCGGAGATCACCAGCAGCGCTCCCACTCGCCTGTCCGACATCATTTCGATCGCTTCGTAGACGGATGCCTCCGGCGCCACGGACCAGATTTCCTGGTCTTTGTATCGCAGGACAGAACCGATCTTGTCATCCAGTTTCACGGTGGGCGTGTCCACAGGGTAGCATCCTCGTCGCCGGGCTGCCGTTAAAAAAACAGCCGGAGCGCCACCTGGAACTGCCGCTGGTCGCCCTGGCCGGTGGTGTAGGATCCCCCGGCCGTCGTCACCTGCCCGAAGTTGGCGTTTCCGAGCGCAGTGTTCGGTTTGTCGAAATGCGGCGTATTCGAGAGGTTGAACGACTCGAGCCGCACCTCCAGCTTGATCCGCTCGGTGACGGGGACGGCCCGGAATAAGGAGAAATCCAGGTTCACCAATCCCGGCCCGCTGAGGATGTTTCGCCCGCTGTTGCCGAACGTGTTCGGCGCCGGCGCAGTGAACTTGGAGGTGTCGAACCACAGCGAGCCGGGACCCACCGCGCCGAAGATCGCCGACTGACCGTTCAAATTCGGCCGGTTGTTGCTCAGGGGCGCGTTCAGGGTTGCGTTGCTGAAGGTAATGCTCAGAGGGTCTCCAGTCTGCGAGGTCAAGATGCCGTTCATCTGCCAGTCGCCCAGCAACCACCGCGCCGGGCCCGAATGCGCCCAGCGATGTTTCGGCCCGAAGGGCAGCTCATAAATGAAGCTCTGCACAAAGACGTGCGTCCGGTCGAAGTCCGAGCGGCCGCGGGTGCGGGAAACGTTGAAGGAATCGAACAGGCTGCAGGAGTCGGTGCAGAAATCGATCGCCTTGCTGAAGGCGTACGAAGTGGTCAGGAGGAAACCGTTGAAGAATCGGCGGTCGAATCGGACCTGGAGCGAGTCGTAATAGGTGTGGGTGCCGATGAAGGTGGTGGTGGAGGCCCGGCGGCCGAACAGTTGGTTGAGGGGCTGGCCGGCGGCGCCTGCGCCGGGGATGCGGCCGAAATTCGTCTCCCTGGTTGTCGGAATGTTGATGCCGTGGTTGCCGACGTAGGCCAAGTCCAGCGAAAAGTTCGCCGGCAGAGCGCGTTGCAGGGCTAGGTTCCAAGACTGCACGTAGGCCTGGAAGAAGTCCTTGGGAATAATGTCATAGCTTTGGGCCGGGGCATCACGAATGATGCCGTCATTGGGGATCTGGATTACCGTCGGCGGCGGAAATCCGGTGGCCATGGATCCGGCGGCGCTGAACGAATTGACCGCGTCGAACGAATTGGCCTGCTTGACCGGAAAATTGTACTCGGCGGTGTTCCGCCACAGATAGCTGATCCCGTACCCCCCGCGCAACACGGTCTTGCTGTTCAGCCGGTAGGCCGTGCCGAACCGGGGCGCAAAGCTTTTCTTCTGGCTCACGATTCCCAGGTTCATGGGGATGCTGCCGATGCCGGCCAGCTCCAGGGTGTTGTTGGCCGGGTTGTAGTTGGAGAAGCCGGCGGGGTGATGGGGCGTACTCGACGGCCAGTATTCCCACCGAAGCCCCAGGTCGAGGGTGAGCTTGGGCGAAACCTGCCACTTGTCCTGGAAGTAGAGATTATATACCGTGTTCCGCCGGGCCGGAAAGACGACGGTGAGATCCCGGCCGAGCTGGTTGGGCAAGTCGAGAAGGAAACTGGCGAACGAGTTGCCGAAGCTGGTGTTGCGGTCACCGTTGAGAGCGGCCGGGCCGGGGCGGAAGCTGAAGCGGCCGCGCGGGTTGAAGGTCTGGGTCTGCTGCAGGTCCACGCGTTCGCGGCGAATGTCGTAACCGAACTTCAGCACGTGGTTCCGCAGAGTCTTGGTCCAGTTGTTGACCACGCCGAAGTTGGTAGTGGCGCGCGCCCAGGGAAGGCTCGCTGAAAAGCCCACCACCGGGCCGGTATAGCCGTCGATGTCAATCTGCGTCAATCCGCTCGACCACGCGTCCACGTTGACGCCCGGAATGCCGATATCCCGCGAGGTGGTCAGGCCGGTGTCCGTGTTGATGGCGTCGTTGCGGTTGCGCACCATGCCGAAGCGAACTTCGGTGATCAGGGTGGGGCTAAAGATGTGCGAATAATTGATGCCCGGGCTTTGACTGCGCGCCGGCCCGCTGCCCGAAAATCCGCCGTTGTGCGGCCCGCCGTAGATTCCGTACATACCCTCGTCGGTGACGACCGCCTTCTGGTAACTGTATCGAACGGATAGCCGGTCCCTGGGCCCGAATACTTCGTCCACCTTGATGTCAAACTGATCCAGATTCTTGACGCGGAGGGTGTTGTTCTGAAAGTTGGTTCCGAGGCCCGGCGCGGTAGGCCCTGGGATGAATCCCAAAATCCGCTGCGCAATCGGGCTGATGCGGCTGGCGGGGATGCGGTTATTGGCAAACGGCTGGCGCCCCGTGCCGTCGGCTGCTCCGGTGGCCGCATCATAAATTGTGGTCGGCGAGGCGCTCAGATCGCCGGCGCGAAACGGCAGGGTGGGAATGGTGGCCAGGTTGGTCTGGCCGAGGTGATCCCGGCTGGCCTGGTAGTCCCCGAAAAAGAACGTCTTGTCCCGGATGATGCGGCCGCCGAAGGTGCCGCCGAATTGATTGTAGGTGGTCGGAGCCTTGTTCGTCGCAAAGACGTTCCGCGCCCGCAGGTAGCTGTCGCGGTGAAACTCGAACAGGCTGCCGTGGAAGGCATTGGCGCCCGAGCGCATGGTCACGTTGGTCACCGCCCCGCCGGCCCGGCCGAATTCCGGGTCGTAGTCACTGGTGCTGACGTCCACGGTAGCGATCGCCTCGGCGGGCAGGATCATGGCGGTCAGGCTGGTTTCCAGGTTGTTGTCGATGCCTTCCAACTGATAGTTGTTGGCCTGTCTCCCCTGCCCGTTTACCCGGGCCGACAGGTGGTCCTGGGAGTTGTAAAACTCGGAATGCGGGCGGAATGCCCGGCCCACGCCGGGGATCAGCGACAGCAGGCCCTGGTAGTTCCGGTTGAACGGAAGGGGCATGGTGTCGAGCTGCTTGGACTCGATCTTGCCGCCCGTATCGGCCCGGTCGGTCTGGAGCAACGTGGCTTCGGCGGTCACCTCGACCACCTCCGACACTGCGCCCGGGCTCAGCTCCAGATCCACGCGGGCCGTGCTGTTGGGCGCGAGATCCATTCCTGCGCGGATCACGCGCCGGAATCCAGGATGCTCGACCTCCACGCGGTAGGTTCCGGGATCCAGATTGGCAAAGACAAAGAAGCCGCTGTCGTTGGTGAGCTCGGCGCGGCGGAAATTGGTGTTGGTTTCGGTAACGACGACCTGCACGCCGGGAACCACCGCGTGCGAGCTATCGGTGATGGTGCCGAGCAGCGTGCCCTTCAGCGTCTGCCCGGAAAGCGAAAGCGCGGAGCCAGCTAACAACGCGGCTGCCACGTACCCTAGTAGACGTCCCATATCCCCTCCGAACCGCCAAGTGCTTGGGAGTAGTATACACCGAGGCGTGAGCCCCTTGCTTGCCCTGCGGAAATAAGGAGTCGGTCACGAGTTTGAACGCCCCCAGCGTTTCCTTAGGCCTCCCATGCTCCGACTCCGCCGGCTCCGACCAAAGCAGCCTGTAAGCCGACCGTCCGTTCGCTTGTTCTGTTCGCTCACCCACGGCCGCATCGAGCAAAGCGGTATTCCGCTGCTCGCTGATGCCGAGATCCTTTCCCGACAGTGGCGTTCTGATCGATGCCGCCCGCGTTGCGCGA
This sequence comes from Acidobacteriota bacterium, assembly GCA_016201195.1. GTDB lineage: Bacteria > Acidobacteriota > Terriglobia > Bryobacterales > JACQDG01 > JACQDI01. The sequence continues at coordinate 4,525 of JACQDI010000808.1, forward strand.
TCGGAACGCACTTAGGCTGCCCTTTACTATCTTTGCCGACTCGCTGCGCACCTACCTCACGGGCCCTTCGTGCACCTAGAGACGGCGCCCAAGGCCGACTGTATGGGGCAGAGCGAGGAACCGGACTTCTACTGCGCCTTTTTCGAGAACCCTGGCGTTCAGTGGTCGAATTGATCCGGAACTGGCAAACCCCGGCTGCACCCTATGCGCGATAATGGAACTGCCATGCTGGATTGGTCACAGTGCCCGGAGGTCGAGCGCCTTGCCGGCAAGGTCAGTGGGGCGTACGTTTTCAAGGGAACGCGTGTTCCTGTGCGCGCGCTCTTTGACAACCTTGAAGACGGCGCGAGCATTGCGGATTTCCTTCAATGGTTCCCTGGTGTCGAACGGAGGCAAGCGGAAGTAGTACTCGAGTACGCAGGCCAGAGTCTAGCCGAGACTCCCAGCCGCTGAAATGATAGGATGCGGATTTTATTCGACCAGGGCACTCCTGTCCCACTGCGCAGAGCGCTGGGTCATCACACAGTTGAGACTGCTTTTGAGCGCGGCTGGAGCGATCTCGATAACGGGCAGCTTCTGGA
>JACQDI010000809.1 GCA_016201195.1 Acidobacteriota bacterium
GCGAGGACCGTTCTTCCAGCACCGTCAGGCGGCGGTCCAGGTCTTTCACGGTAGCCAGAATCTCCCGGAGCAACGGCACCATCTCCCCGCGGAGATCGTCGACGCGCCGGTTCAGGGATGTATCCACGGTGTCAATCCGCTTATTGTTCAGCCAAGCAGCAATCAGGATCGTAAGCACGATCGGCAGGGTGATGCCCAGCAGCGCCACCCCTGCTTGGATATCTCGTACCATACCTCAATGTTAGCATGGGAGATCCGATGTGTGTCTCGCGCTTGTGCGTCCTGCTCTTGTCGGCCGCGGCCGTGTTCGGCCAGGGCGTGGTGGGCACCCAGCGCGCGCCGCGGCCCTCGCCGCAGGCGCGGACCAAACTTCCTATTCCTAAGGTGCTGTTTGAGGATGTGGCCGCGGCGGCCGGCCTGAAGTTCCAGCACGTCTCCGGCGAGGCCAAGGACTACATTCTGGAGGCCGTGGGCAGCGGTGTGGCTATCTTTGACTACGACAACGACGGCCGGCCCGACATCTTCCTGGTCAACGGCTCCAAATTCCGGTTTGCCGATGGGGAGGTACGCCCCACCAGCCGCCTGTTTCGCAACCGCGGGCCCGGCCTGCGCTTTGAAGACGTCACCGAGAAGGCCGGCGTGGGCCGCTCCGGCTGGGGACAGGGCGCCTGCGCCGGCGACTACGACAACGACGGCTTCGACGACCTGTTCGTCACCTATTACGGGACCAACGTCCTGTATCACAACAACGGGGACGGGACCTTCCGTGACGCGACCGCCGAAGCCGGCCTGCCCACCACCGGCACGCGCTGGTCGACCGGCTGCGCATTCTTCGATTACGACCGCGACGGGAAACTCGACCTGGCCGTGGCCAACTACAGCCGCTTCGACCCGTCGCGCGTGCCCAAGCCAGGTGAAAACCAGTTCTGCATGTACAAGGGCCTGCCAGTGATGTGCGGCCCGCGCGGGCTGCCCGGCGGCGTCAACATCCTCTATCACAACGAAGGCAACGGCAAGTTCCGCGACGTTTCGAAGCAGAGCGGCTTCGACAAACCAGAAGGCTATTACGGTTTTGCGGTTGTGACCGCCGATTTCGACAACGACGGCTGGCCCGACGTCTATGTCGCCTGCGACTCAACCCCCAGCATCCTGCTTCACAACAACGGCAACGGGACCTTTACCGACATTGGCGTGATCTCCGGCGCCGCGTTCAACGAGGACGGCCAGGAGCAGGCTGGCATGGGCGTTGCGGTGGCTGATTATAACCACGACGGCTGGCTGGATATTGTCAAGACCAACTTTGCCGACGATACCCCGACCCTCTACCTGAACAACAAGGACGGCAGCTTCACCGACGTCACCTACCGCGCCGGCCTGGGCGTGAACAACCGGTTCCTGGGCTGGGGCGTCGGCTTTGTCGATATCGACCACGACGGCTGGAAAGACCTGATCATGATCAACGGCCACGTCTACGCGGCCATCGACAAGTTGGGACTCAACAGCCCCTACAAGCAGGAGCGCAATGTCTACTGGAACCTGCGCAACGGGGCGTTTCTGGACATTTCTTCACGTGCCGGTCCGGCGATCGTAGAGCGGCGCTCGGGTCGCGGCGCCGCCTTCGGCGATCTGGACAACGACGGCTCGATCGAGGTCGTCATCAACAACCTCGACGACGCGCCCAGCCTGCTGGTGAATCGCGGCGAAAAGAAAAACTGGTTGCAAGTCCGCACGCGCGGCGCCAAATCCAACCGCGATGGGATCGGGGCCCGGGTTACCGTCACCGCCGGCGAGCTAAGTATGATCGACGAGGTCCGCAGCGGCGGGAGCTTTCTTTCCCACAACGACCTGCGTCTGCACTACGGCCTGGGCGACGCCAAACAAGCGGACGAGATCCGCGTGCGATGGCCCAGTGGCCTGGAGGAGGTTTTCCCGGCCGCAGAAGCGAATCGGGAAATTACGGTCGAGGAAGGGAAGGGAAGACCGGTGGCGCGCAAGAATGGTCTATAATCGTGGAATCCCGCCAACGCGGGTGCTGTCCCAAGTATGAAGGAGAGATCGAAATGAAAAGGCTGATGACGCTGCTGCTGGCGCTGGCGTTCACTCTGGGTACAGTGGCTGCCACCTACGCGGCGCCCGCCCCGGCTCAGGCGGATGACACGCACAAGAAGAAAAAGAAGAAGAAGGGCGACGGCAAGGACAAGAAGAGGAAGAAGGACAACGGCAAGGACAAGTAAACGGGAGCTCTTGTTGCCGCGCCGTATTGAATCGAGCGCCCGGCGCGGCCGGCCTGACCCCAGCGCCTCCGGAACTCAGGAATGCCTACCGGCTCTGAACTATTTGTTTCTACCCTGAAGCATTTCGGCGTCACCCACCTGTTCACGCTGGTGGGTGACCATCTAAACGAGCTGCTGCGCGTGGCCGAGCGCGACGGCCTGCGGCTGATCGACGTGCGGCACGAGTCCGCCGCCACCCACATGGCCGATGGCTGGGCGCGGCTGACGCGGCAGCCCGGCGTGTCGGTGGTCACCGGCGGGCCGGGGCACACCAACTCGATTACCGGCATCGCCACCGGGTTCGCCGACGGCAGCCCCATGGTCACCATCAGCGGGATGCGCCATTCCAAGATGGGCCAGCGCAACGCGTTTCAGGAGCTGGATCATCTGGGCGTGGTAAGCGGGGTGACCAAGTGGGCCGCCATCCCGCCCGACGCCGCGCAGTTGCCCTTCTACCTGCACCGGGCTTTCCGCGAGGCCATCAGCGGGCGTCCGGGTCCGGTGCA
>JACQDI010000810.1 GCA_016201195.1 Acidobacteriota bacterium
AGCACCTGGTAGAAGCCGATCCCGTCACTGGTCGTGGTGCGGACGGCGCGCGTGCCCTCGTGGGTCACGGTGATGTTGGTGTTGGGGACGACGGCGCCGGTTCTGTCTTTGACATAGCCGCTGATGGTGCCCTTGGTTTGGGCGAACAGAGGCACGGCGAGGATGATAAGCAGGAGGATTCGGGACATGAACAAGCTCCTTGGAAACTTAGAATGCCACAAAGGCACAGAGAACACAGAGGAACTGCTTTTCTCTGCGCCTCTGTGTCTCTGTGGCATTCGATTTGGTGGAGCTCTCTGCTACCACTGAAGCCGCAGCGAGAGCTGGATGATGCGCGGATCGTTCGGCTGTACACTCAGATCCTGCAAGCCCAGTGTGTTGCTCGGGTTCGGATCATTCGGGTGATTTAAGGCGTTGAAGAAATCGGCGGTGAAGCGCATGGTAACGCGCTCGGTCAGGCTGATGTTCTTGAACACCGAAGCATCCACGTTCCACGCGCCGGGGCCTTTGAAGAAAGCCCGGGAGTTCCACACGACCGAATCGGTTATGGGCGTCAGCCGGGTGGAGCCGTTCGAGAGCACCTGCGGGATGCGGTTGTCGAACCCCGCTCCCACCGGCTTCACGACGCGGTCGGCGCGGTTGACCGGCACGAGCGCCTGTAACTTCTGCTGGTCCACGTTGCTGGCCAGCCGGGGATCGAAATCGCCCCGGAACCACAGCCGCTGCGGCGGCCGTTGAAGGTGAGCAGCAGCCGCTGGTCGGCGTCCAGGGTCGGGTTGCCGAACAGGTAGCGGGACGAGGCGACGCTGAGCCAGTTTCCGCTGCGCCAATCACCGATGGTGGCGAGCTGCCAGCCGCCGATTACGTGGTTCAGCGCCCTGGGAACACTGCCGCCGAAGCGCTTGCCGCGCCCGAACGGCAGGTCGTAAATGCCGTTCCAGCGGATGCGGTGGGCGGGAATATTGGCCGAATTCTGGTAGCCGAGGCGCAGGCGCTGGTCGTAGGTCAGATTGGGGTTGCCGAGGATCTGGGAAGGCTCAGGCACCAGGAACTGCGCGTCGGTGGCGTTGATGTTTCCGTTGCCGCTGGTGAAGCCGCCGGCGTCGGTGGTGGTGAGCGACCGGGTGAAAACGTAGAACCACTGGAAGGCGAGGCCGCTCGAATAGTGGCGCTCGACCTCGGCCTGGAAGGTGTGGGTATTGGAGTAACCGGTGTGGTTGGCGGCGTTGAAGTTCCAATCCTTGTTGGTGCGCATCAGGTCCCGGTTGCTGGGCGGAGCCTGACCGGTGCGCAGGACGTAGTTATATTCCGCCGGGCGGGCGTTGAGGGCGAACCGCTGTTCGAGGGCGCGTCCGTGGTCGCCGATGTAGCTCAGCTTGAACGCGGTATTTTTCATCAGCTCGTGCTCGACGGTGAAATGCCAGGATTCGGCGCGGTTATCCCGCCAGTCGCGGAAGTCCCAGGGCATGACCGACTGGGCGGAAAGCGACAACGGGACGATTCCCTGGGTGGGCACTCCCACGCGCCCGATGAAGAAGTCCGGCTGCGGCGCGGTGTGCACAGCGAAGTTGCTATCCCGTCCGTTGTTGCTCCCCAGGTTATTGCTGAAGCGAAGGTTGAGCGGCGGGTTGGTGCGCGACGTTTGCAGGATCTGTGACAGGGGCATCGTCCAGTAATACTCGCCGAAGCCGGCGCGCACTACGGTCTTATCGGTGATTTTGTAAGCCGCGCCGATCCGGGGGCCGAAGTTGTTGTTGTCCGCCGGAATCAGGTGATCGGGCAAGCCCGCTTCACTGGCGGTTTTCCAGGTCAGGCCGCGCGCGGCCCAGGAAGCCAGCACCGAGGGAGGCACGCCGGGAAGCTCTTCCATGCGGTGATTGCCGGGCGTGACGACCTGGAAGCGGTCGGCGAAGTTTCGCAGGTCCACGTTGACCAGCCGGTTGTACTTCTCGGTGTAGGGGGTCCACTTGTCCCAACGCAGGCCGATGTCGAGCGTGAGCCGCTGTGAGACCTTCCAGGTGTCCTGCGCGTATACCCCGATCTCCCATTGCTGGAAGTAGAAAAAGCCTCGGTTGTATTGGTTCGACAGGAAGGTCGGCAGGCCGAGGGCCAGGGATGCCAGGCCGATGCCGGTGAACGATTTGGCTTCGTCTCCCTCCGGGTCGTAGAGCGCCGTCCAGGCCTCGCCGAAATCGTGGCTGCCCTGGCTTTGCTGGAGCTTGCGAATGTTGTTGTACTCGCGCCGGATCTTTCCACCCCACCTGAAAGTATGCTTGCCCCGGACCTTGGTCATGTTGTCTTCGATGACGTAAGCGGTGAGCATTTCATCCTTGCGGTTGTCGGCGTCCCAGCAGTTGTTGGACCAGGGGTCGTTGCCGGAGCAGATGGTCGGCAATCCGCCCGCGCCAAAG